>NZ_JBJGZV010000027.1:0-70275 GCF_054050715.1 Blastococcus sp. SYSU D00669 | reverse complement strand
CGGTCATGGGGTTGGTCAGCCCGCCGCGGTGGTGCAGGGTCACGCCGGCCACCCCCCGGGACGCCCGCGGGTTGGCGGCGGCAACCGACCCCCCCCCGCCCTGGTGGGGGGCGGCGACGAAGCGGGCGCCCGCCGCCACCATCGCGTTGGTGACGGCGAAGTTGCCCGAGCCGACGACGCCGAAGACCTGCCCCACGCCGCACCGGACCAGTGCGGCGCCGACGGCCTCCGAGACGTTCACCGGGGAGCCCCGGTCAGCGCTCGACCAGCGCCAGCACCCGCGCCGGCGCGCCGGAACCGGTGACGATCGGCAGCGGCGCTGCGATCAGCAGCGCGCCGGTGGGCGGCAGCGCGGCCAGGTTCTGCAGCTGGGTCAGCCCGTACTTGCCGCTGCCCATGAGCGCCGCGTGGCACGGGAACGGCGGGTCGAAGGAGTGCGCCGCCCCGGCGTCGGTTCCGACGGTCTCCACGCCGAGGCCGAGGATCGGCGCCTCCTGGCCGAGCCAGCGCGCGCAGTCCGGTGAGATGCCCGGCGTGTGCGGTCCGGTGTCGTCGGCGTTGAGGAAGTCGGCCTGCGACGCCGAGCGCGCGTCCCAGCCGGTGCGGTAGAGCAGCCAGCCACCCTCCGGCAGCGGCCCGTGCTCGGCCTCCCACGCCCGCACGTGCTCCACCTCCAGCAGGAAGTCGGGGTCCTCGGCGGCCTGCTGCGAGAAGTCCAGGACGACGGCCGGCCCGACCAGCCGGGACGGCGGCACCGAGGCGACGTCGTCGCCGTCCTTGCCGGTCACCCAGTGGTTGGGCGCGTCGAAGTGCGTGCCGGTGTGCTCGCCGGTGCGGAAGTTGTTCCAGTACCAGGCCGGCCCGCGGTCGTCGTAGCGGCTGAGCTCCTCCAGCTCGAAGCGCGCGGTCTGGGCGAACTCCGGGGGCAGCTGGATGATCGGCGTCTCGGCCGACAGCGGGGCGGTGAGGTCGACGATCTCGACGCGCCCGCTGGTGAGGGCGTCGGCGACGGTGGACAGCAGCGACATGCGCTGCAGCATGTCGCATCCGCGGCCGTCACTGGAGAGCGCCGGGTCCGGCGGGGGAAGATCCTGGCACCGCGACGACTTGGCACGCACCAGGTCGACCCGTGCAGCGGGGCACGGTCGCGGCCGTACGACCGCCGCTGTCGAAAGGGTGCCCGTTGAGCACTGAGCAGGTCCTGCCGGCCCCGTCCCGCCCCGGGCCGTCGTTGCGCATCAGCATGCCGGTCCCCTACCGCTCGGCCAGCTTCGGCCGGTTCCTCGCCAACGAGGCCGGCAGCGCCGTCCTGCTGCTGGTCGCCGCGGTGATCGCCCTGGCGTGGGCCAACCTGGGCGACTCGTACGAGGACTTCTGGCACACCGAGGTCGCCGTCCGCATCGACGACTGGACCGCGTCGATGGACCTGCGGCACGTGGTCAACGACGCGGCCATGGCCCTCTTCTTCCTCGTCGTCGGCCTCGAGATCAGCCGCGAGGTGACCGTCGGGGAGCTGCGTGACCGCCGCCGGGTGATCGTGCCGGCGCTCGGGGCCCTCGGCGGGCTGGCCCTGCCGGCGCTGATCTACCTGGCGTTCGCGCCCTCGGGCGAGGCGGCCATGGGCTGGGGCATCCCCATCTCCACCGACACCGCGTTCCTGATCGGCATCCTCGCCCTGTTCGGCCCGCGCTGCCCCGACCAGCTCCGGCTGTTCCTGCTGACGCTGGCGATCGTCGACGACATCGGCGCCATCGGCGTGATGGCGATCTTCTACACCGACGACGTCTCCGTGCCCGCCCTGGTCGCCTCCGCCCTGCTCACGGCGCTGCTGCTGGCGATGCGCTGGGCCGGGGTGTGGCGGCTGGCGCCGTACCTGGTGGTGGGGCTGGCGCTGTGGTGCGCGGTCTTCGCCTCCGGCGTGCACGCCACCCTGGCCGGCGTCCTGGTGGGTCTCATCGTGCCCGCGGCGCCGGTGGAGGACGCGCAGTGGGAGCGGCTGAAGTTCTACGGGAAGGCGCTCAAGGAGCGGGCCGACCCGGCCCGTGCCCGGCTGGCCTCCGCCGCCGTCCGGGCGACCGTGCCGGCCAACGACCGGCTGCAGAACGAGCTGCACCCGGTCAGCGCCTACCTCGTCGTCCCGGTGTTCGGCCTGGCCAACGCCGGGGTGGTGCTCGACGGCGAGACGCTGTCGGCCGCGCTGAGCTCGGGGGTGTCGATCGGCATCGTGGTGGCCCTGCTGGTCGGCAACGCGTTCGGCATCTCGCTGGCGGCCGGGATGGCGTTGCGGTTCGGCTGGGGCGACCTGCCCGGCCGGGTGCGCTACGGCCACCTCATCGGCGGCGCGGTGCTGGCCGGGATCGGGTTCACCATCTCGCTGTTCATCACCGACCTCGCGTTCACCGACGAGCTGCTGCGCCAGGAGGCGAAGATCGGCGTCCTGGCCGGGTCGCTGCTGTCGGCCGTGGTCGGCTCGCTGCTGCTGCGCTACCTCGGCGAGCGGCTGCCGCTGTGCACGGTCGAGGACGACGAGGAGCCCCCGGAGCTGCCCGTCGGCCCCTGGCGCGACCCCACCCTCGCCCCCGCCTGACCGCGGCGAGAGCAGCGCCGTCGGTCAGTCGAGGCCGAGGGCGCTGCGCAGGTCGCCGAGCTTCGCCCGGCCGGTGTAGCGCTGGCCGTCGACGAACAGCGTGGGCGTCCCGCGGACGCCGTTCTGCACGCCCGACCGGTAGTCGGCCTCGACGGCGGGGCGGAACGCCTGCGCCGGCTCCCCGACCACGTCGGCCGCCCCGACCTGCCCGCCGTAGCCGGCGAGGTCCGTGTCGGTGAGCCGGTCCTGGTTGGCGAACAGCAGGTCGTGCATCAGCCAGAACCGGTCGCCCGACGCCTCGGCCGCCAGCGCCGCCGTGAGCGCGAACGGGTGCACGGTGAACAGCGGGAAGTGCCGGAAGACCAGCGCGACCCGGCCGTCGGAGCCGTCGACCAGCTTCTTCAGCTGCGGCGCGGCGTCGCGGCAGTACGGGCACTCGAAGTCGCCGTACTCGACGACGCGGATCGGCGCCGCCGGGTCGCCGTAGAGGTGCCGGTCGGGGTCGTAGCCGGTGGTCACCCGACCTCCTCCACGCTCGCGGCGTGCCGCCGCGCCAGCTCCTGGTAGACCGCCGGGTTGTGGTCGACCCAGCGCCGCGCGCCCGTCGACAGCGGGCCGCGCACCTGGGCCGGCGCGCCGAGCGCCAGCACCTCGTCGGGGATCTCGGCGGCCGGCGGCACCAGGCTGCCGGCGCCGATCAGCGCGCGGGCGCCGATGCGGGCGCCGTCCTGCACCGTGGCCCCGTTGCCGACCAGCGCCTCGGCGCCGATGACCGCCCCGTGGACGACGCAGGTGTGGCCGATCGTGGCGCCGGGACCGATCTCGGTCTCCGGGTCGTCGCCGCCGTGCAGCACGGAGTTGTCCTGGACGTTCGCGCCCTCCCGGACGACGATGCGGCCGAAGTCGGCGCGCAGCACCGCGCCGTACCAGACCGAGGCCCCCGCCTCGACGACGACGTCGCCCACCAGCGTCGCGGTGGGCGCGATCCAGGCGTCGGGGTGGACCTGCGGCTTGCGGCCTTCGAAGGAGAACAGCGGCATGGCTCCGCAGCCTAGGTCTGCAGGGCGCGCCAGAACGCCGACCGCACCCCACCGGCCCCCCACGCGTTCGGCTCGATGACCGAGCAGAACCACAGCTCGCGCGACCCCGGCCGCGGGTCGGGCCGCGCCGGGTCGCCGGCGCGGACGCCGTGGCCGGCGAACTCCTCGGCGATCTCCGCGACGCCGGCCCCGTGCGCGGCCGCCACCTCCCGCAGCGCCGCGTTGAGCTCGCCGATCAGCGCCACGCCGTCCGGCCACGGTGGCAGGCCGAGCCGCGCGGTGTCGCCGGTGCCGTCGCTGGGGTCGTACACGGTGCCGACCAGCACCCGCCCGCCGTCGGCGAGCCGGGCGGCGACGGTGCCGAGCACCCGGTCGACGTCCGCCCGCACCCGGCGCACGGCCGCCCGCGCGGCAGGGGTGTCGCCGTAGGCGCCGAGCAGGTCGTTGCCGCCCACCGTCAGGGTGACGAGGTCGGGCCGCCCGCCCAGCGCGCCCAGCCGGGGCAGCTGGCGCTCGAGCACCGTGGCCGTCGTCGCCCCGTCGGTGGCCAGCAGCTCGAAGGCCGCCGCCGGGTCGGCCGAGACGAGGTCGCGGCCGCGCCAGTCGGGGAAGTCGTCGTCGCGGTTGCGGTGCAGCAGGCTGGCGCCGCCGCGCCCGGGGCCACCGGCGTAGTCGTCGATGGAGATGGAGTCGCCCAGGGCGACGTAGGCGGCGACCACCTCACAGCTCCCGGACGTCGGCCTCGACCGCCTCGAAGGCCTTGCGCGCGGCGATGAGCACCGGGTCCCACACCGGCGAGAAGGGCGGGGCGTAGGACAGGTCCAGCGACAGGATCTCGTCGACGGTCATCTCGTTCCAGATGCAGACGGCCAGCGCGTCGATCCGCTTGGCCGCCGCCTGCTTGCCGACGATCTGCGCGCCCAGCAGCCGCCCGCTGCGCCGCTCGGCGATCATCTTGACCCGGATCGGCGAGGCCCCCGGGAAGTAGCCGGCCTTCGTCGTGGAGTCGACGACGGCGGTGACGAACGAGTAGCCGGCGGCCTCGGCCTCCGCCGTCGACAACCCGGTGCGCGCCACCTCGGTGTCGCAGATCTTGGTGATCGCGGTGCCGATGACCCCGGGGAACGTCGCGTACCCGCCGCCGATGTTGATGCCGGCCACCCGGCCCTGCTTGTTGGCGTGCGTGCCCAGCGCGACGACGACGCGCTGCCCGGAGAGCCGGTGCCACGACTCCACGCAGTCCCCCGCCGCCCACACGCCCTCGACCTGGGTGCGCATGCGGGCGTCGACGGCGATGCCGCCGGAGACGCCCAGCGGGATGCCGGCCTCGCGGGCCAGCCGCACGTCCGGCCGGACCCCCAGGCCGAGGACGACGAGGTCGGCGGGCAGCTGGCGCCCGCTGGCGGTCACCACGGCGCGCACCCGCCCGTCGGGGCCGGCCTCGAGGGCGGCCACGCCGTCGGCGAGCACCAGCTCGACGTCCTCCCCGCGGACGGCGTCGGCGATGAACGCGCCGACGTCGGGGTCGAAGGTGCCCACCGGCGTGGGCGACCTGTCCACGACGGTGACCTCGAGCCCGCGGATCCGGCAGGCCTCGGCGATCTCCAGGCCGATGTAGCCGCCGCCGATCACGACCACCCGGCGCACCCGGCCGCTGTCGAGCTCGGCGCGCAGGGCCACGCCGTCGTCGAGCGTCTGCACCCCGTACACGCCGGCGGCGTCGATGCCCGGCACCGGCGGGCGCATGGGCACGCTGCCGGTGGCGTGCACCAGGTCGTCGAACGGCTCGGTGCCCTCTCCCCCGCCGTCGAGCTCCCGCCAGTGGACGACGCGGCGGTCCAGGTCGATGCCGACCACCTCGGTGCGCATCCGGACGTCGATGCCCCGCGCCCGGTGCTCCTCCGGCGTGCGCGCGACCAGCGCGGTCTCGCTCTCGACCGCCCCGGCGATCCAGTACGGGATGCCGCACGCGGAGTACGACGTCGCGCGGCCGCGCTCGAACACCACCACCTCGAGGTCCGGGCGCCGCTTCTTCGCCTGCGACGCCGCGCTGCCCCCCGCGGCGTCCCCTCCGATCACCACCAGCCGGCCGCTCACGTCGCGGACGCTAGGTCACGCTCCCACCACCCGCCCGGCGAACATGCGGAGGCGGTTCCGGAAAGGGGGTTCCGGCCGGGCGCGTGCCCCGGCGAGGATGGGGGCGTGGGCAAACCTGTGCTGCTGAGCGTGGACGACGACCCGGGCGTGTCGCGGGCGGTGGCCCGTGACCTGCGCCGGCACTACGGCGAGGACTTCCGGGTGCTGCGCGCCGGCTCGGCCGCCGAGGGCCTGGAGGCGCTGCGCGAGCTGAAGCTGCGCGGCGACGCCGTGGCCGTGCTGCTGGCCGACTACCGGATGCCGCAGATGAACGGCATCGAGTTCCTCGAGAAGGCGATGGACGTCTTCCCGCGGGCCCGGCGGGCGCTGCTCACCGCCTACGCCGACACCGACGCGGCCATCCAGGCGATCAACCTCGTCGACGTCGACCACTACCTGCTCAAGCCGTGGGAGCCGGTCGAGGAGAAGCTCTACCCGGTCGTCGACGCGATGATCCAGGCCTGGAAGGAGAGCAAGGACGCCGCCGTCGAGGACGTGCGGATCGTCGGCCACCGGTGGTCGGCGCCGTCGTTCAAGGCGCGCGACTTCCTGGCCCGCAACGCCGTCCCCTACCGCTGGTACAGCGTCGAGGAGGCCGAGGGGCAGCGGCTGCTGGAGGCGGCCGACGCGACCCCCGCCGACGTCCCGGTGGTCCTCACGCCGACCGGCCAGGTGCTGCGCTCCCCCAGCCCGGCCGAGCTCGGCGCGGCGGTCGGCCTCGACGTCGAGCCCCGCACCGACTTCTACGACCTGGTGGTCGTCGGCGGCGGACCGGCCGGGCTGGGCGCCGCGGTGTACGGCGCCAGCGAGGGCCTGCGCACGGTGCTGGTGGAGAAGCGGGCCACCGGCGGCCAGGCCGGGCAGAGCAGCCGGATCGAGAACTACCTCGGCTTCCCCGACGGCGTCTCCGGCGCCCAGCTGGCCGACCGCGCCCGGCGGCAGGCCACCAAGTTCGGCGCCGAGCTCGTCACCGCGCGCGACGTCGTCGCCCTGGAGGTCACCGGCTCCTCGCGGACGGTGCACTTCGACGACGGCAGCAGCATCGCCGCGCACGCCGTCGTCCTGGCCACCGGCGTCTTCTGGCGGACCCTCGGCGCGCCCGGCTGCGCCGAGCTCACCGGCCGGGGCGTCTACTACGGCTCCGCCATGACCGAGGCCGCCAACTGCAAGGACCAGGACGTGTTCATCGTGGGCGGGGCCAACTCCGCCGGGCAGGCCGCGGTGTTCTTCTCCCGGCACGCCAGGTCCGTGCACCTGCTGGTGCGCGGACCATCGCTGGAGGCCTCGATGTCGCACTACCTGATCGAGCAGATCGCGGCGATCGAGAACATCGTCGTCCGCACCTGCACGACGGTCGCCGAGGCGCACGGCGACGAGCACCTCGAGCACCTGACCCTGCGCCACCTCGACGGCACCGAGGAGAAGCGGGCCGCCGACCACCTGTTCGTCTTCATCGGCGCCGCGCCGCACACCGAGTGGCTCGACGGCGTCGTCGCCCGCGACGCCAACGGCTTCATCCCGACCGGCCCGGCGCTGCTGGCCGACGGCGGCCGGCCGGCCGGCTGGCCGCTGGACCGCGACCCCTACTTCCTGGAGAGCAGCCTGCCCGGCGTCTTCGTGGCCGGCGACGTGCGGGCGGAGTCGGTCAAGCGGGTGGCCTCGGCGGTCGGCGAGGGCGCCATGGCGGTCACCCTGGTGCACCGGTACCTGGAGGAGCGATGAGCACCCACCTCGAGCCGGCGGAGCTGCGCCGGCTGTTCCTCTTCGAGGACCTCGACGACGAGCAGCTGGCCTGGGTGGCCGGGGCCGGGGACGTCGTCGACTACCCGGCCGGGGCGGTCGTGTCGGCGGAGGGCGAGCCGGCGGAGTGCTTCTACGTGCTGCTCGAGGGCACGATGACCATGTCGCGGCGGGTGGGCGCCGACGAGGTGGAGACGATCCGCACCAGCAGCCCGGGTGTCTACTCCGGCGCCGTCCAGTTCTACTTCGGCGACCAGATCGACCAGCGCTACCCGGCGACCGTGCGCGCCGTCACCGACTCCCGGTTCCTCGCGCTGCCGGCCGTCGAGTTCGGCACGGTCTTCCGCGGCTGGTTCCCCATGGCGACCCACCTGCTGCAGGGCCTGTTCGTCGGCACCCGCAACACCAACGAGCTGGTCGGCCAGCGGGAGCGCCTGCTGGCGCTGGGCAAGCTGACCGCCGGGCTGACGCACGAGCTGAACAACCCCGCCGCGGCGGCCGCCCGGGCCACCGCGTCGCTGCGCGACCGGTTCGCCGGCATGCGGCACAAGCTGGCGATGCTCGCCTCCGGGAAGATCGACGGCCGGGTGCTGCGGGCGCTGACCGACCTCCAGGAGACCTTCGTCGCGAACCTCGAGCAGGCCGAGGAGCTCTCGGCGCTGGAGCGCTCCGACCGCGAGGACGTGCTCGGCGAGTGGCTGGAGGACCACGAGGTCAACGGGCCGTGGGAGCTGGCCGCGGTCTTCGTCCCCGCCGGCCTGGGCCCCGCGGACCTGGAGAAGGTCGCCGACGCCGTCGACCCCGGCTTCCTGGAGCCCGCGCTGCGCTGGCTGGCCTACACGGTCGAGACCGAGATGCTGCTGGGCGAGATCCGGGAGAGCACCAGCCGGATCTCCGGTCTGGTGAACGCCGCCAAGCAGTACTCCAACCTCGACCGCACGCCGCACCAGGACGCCGACCTGCACGCCGGGCTGGACGCCACCCTGGTCATGCTCAGCGCCAAGGTCGGCGGCGGCATCACCGTCGTCAAGGAGTACGACCGCTCGCTGCCGCTGGTGCCGGGCTACCCGGCGGAGCTGAACCAGGTGTGGACCAACCTGATCGTCAACGCCCTCGACGCGATGGGCGGCAGCGGCACGCTCACCCTGCGCACGGGCCGCGACGGCGACTGCGCCTTCGTCGACGTCTGCGACACCGGCCACGGCATCCCCGAGGACCTGCAGCGACGGGTGTTCGAGCCGTTCTTCACGACCAAGGCGGTCGGCGAGGGCACCGGCCTGGGCCTCGACATGTCCTACCGCATCGTCGTCAACCGGCACGGCGGCGACCTGCGGGTCACCTCCCGCCCCGGGGACACCCGGTTCCGGGTGCTGCTGCCGCTGACCGAGCCGGTCAGTGCAGCCGTTCCCGCCAGTCCGCCGGCACCCGGCCCAGGGGACCCGGCGCCGGCTGGTTGACCGGCCGCGACGCCGGCGGCAGCAGCTCGGGCCCCTGGGCGTACGTGCTGCGGGTGTAGTCCCAGAACCAGGTCTCGCCCGGCTCGAAGCTGCGCACCACCGGGTGCCCCGACGCCCGGGCGTGCGCGCTCGCGTGCTGCGCCGGCGAGGAGTCGCAGCAGCCGATGTGCCCGCACTGCGCGCACCGGCGCAGGTGGAACCACCAGCCACCGGACTGCTCGCACTCCAGGCAGCCGTTGCCGGACGGCGGGACGGACGGGTCGATGCCGGGGGTCGTCGCGGTCACCCCCTCAGTGGATCAGTCGAAGAGCTGGTCGAGGAAGGACTTCTTGCGCTTCGGGTGCCCGTGGCCGTACGGCCGGCCGTACTGGTCGTAGCCGTGGCCCGACGAGCTGTGCGACTTGTGCTTGGTCGCGTTCAGCACCTCGTTGACGACGGCGCCGAGCCCGCCGGCCGTCGCGGCGTGCCCCGAGTGCGACGACGAGTGCGACGAGTGGGTCGAGGACGGCGGGTGCGCGGACGACGGGGTGTTGCCGTGCCAGGCGTTCTCGGCGTCGATCAGCCGCTCCAGCTCACCCCGGTCGAGGAAGATCCCCCGGCAGTCGGCGCACTGGTCGACGTGGACGCCGTTGCGCTCGTAGGTGCGCATCGGGCCGTGGCACTTCGGGCAGGTGAGGTCCATGCCCGCCCAAACGGCCGGACCGCGGTCCGGAGTTCCGGGGCCTCAGGCGCCCTGGGCCAGGAACCGCGCGTAGCGGCGCCGCTCGCGCCAGGCGACGAACACCGGGGCCTGGCGGCGCCAGAAGCGCTGCCGCCGCTCGCGGCGCTCGGCCGCGCGGAGGATCCCGGCGATGTGGGGGTCAGCGGCGAGGAAGCGGCTGAGCGTGTCGAACTGACGGCCTTCGGCGTTCGGGTGCACCAACGGTCTCCGGGATCGGGCAACGGGCTCGGCCGGGTGTGGCGGGGTGCCGCGGCAGGCGCGGCACCGGCCGGTGGGCCGATGACCTTCGACCCTACGAGCCGAACCGGGACCGCGCTCGCCGGCGGCGGAGATCCCCGGCGGACGATTCCATACCGCACGGCCGGTGCCGCAGCGGGATCAGGAGGAGCGGTCGCGCTCCGCGGCGGCCGCGGCCCGCCCGCGCCGGTCCCGCTCGCGGTCGGCGCGGGCGGCCGCACGGTCCTGCGCCGCCCCCAGGCGGTCCTGCTCCGCCGCGCGGCGGTCCGCCGCGTCGGCCGCCCGGTCGGCATCGGCCCGCGCCACGTCGTCCGCGTCCCAGCCGCGGTAGCTCGCGTCGACCTCGGCGTCGATCGCCCACTGCTGGCCCTCGTCGCCCACCGCGCCGCCGGCCGCGGCGGTCCGAGCGGTCCGCCTCGCCTGCTCGGCCCGGCGCTCGGCCGCAGCCACCTCCCGGTGCTCGGCGGTCAGGGCCCGCTCCCTGGCCCGCTGGTCGCGCGCGGCGGCCACCTCGTCGCGCTGCTGCGCGGCCTGCTCACGGCGCAGGGCCGCCTCGTCCCGGTGCCGGGCGGCCCGCTCGCGACGCAGGGCCGCGTCCTCCTGCGCCCGGCCGGCCGCGATCCACCAGTGCTCGGCCCGTGCGGCGTCCGCCGGCCAGCGGTCCGCTCGCAGCCGCTCGTGCTCGACGGCCCGCAGCGCCGCCGCGGCCTCGCTCAGCAACCCCCGGGCGTCCTCCAGGCGCCCCTCCCGCAGGGCCCGTTCCGCGAGGGAGAGGTTCGTGGCGGCGACGCCGCCCTCGGTCGCGGCCACCGCCTCGGCGCCCGGCCCAGCTGCTGCTGGAGCCGCCGGATGTCCTCCCGGAGGCGCTCGGCGGCGTGCTCGGCTCGGCGCTGCTGCTGCGCCCGGCGCGTCCTCTCCTCGGACCCGTCCACGTGTCGAGGGTGTCCCCGCCGGGGACCGCGGACAAGGGGCGGGCCGGTGCAGCTAGTCGCCGCGGCCGAGGTCGTCGTCGACCGCGGTCTCGCCGGCGGTGCGGCCGCCGCCGGCGTGGCGGACGTCGCGCTCCTGCTCGTCGGCGCCCTCAGCCCGGTCGGGGGTGGGCTCGGGCTCGGTCATCTGCGCTCCTCCGGTCCGGTGGCGGTGCAGGAGGGCCGGCACCACCTCGGCGCCGGCGGTGCCGGCCGCCGCCGAGGCGAGGACGACGGCCCACGACAGCGGGTCCAGCGGCGTGCAGCCGAAGAACCGCGACACGCCCGGCGTCTGGACGGCGACGCCGAGGACGACGAGCGAGCCGGCGGCGGTGGCCAGCACCAGCGGGCTGCGCCGGCCCATCCACGCGGTCTGCCCGAGCTGGGTGGCGATCAGCGCGGCCAACCCCATGGTGCCGGCCCTCCCCCGCAGCCCGGTCAGCCGTCCGACCGCCCACGCGCCGGTCGCGCCGCTGGCGGTGGCCACGCCGCGGACCAGCACGATCCGGCGCAGCTCCTGGGTGAAGTCGCGGTGCGGACCGGCCCGCAGCACCTCGGCCAGCGGGTGCCCGGCCAGCGGTCCCTCGCCGTCGTCCCCACCGGCCGTGCGCGGGCGGGCGACCGCGACCGCCAGCGCCGGGAACATGTCGGTGAGCAGGTTGACCAGGAGCAGCTGGCGGGTGTTCAGCGGCGCCCGGCCGCCGAACGCCGTCCCCAGGACGGTGAAGGAGACCTCGCCGGCGTTGCCGCCCACCAGGATCGACACCGCGTCGCGCACCCGCGACCACATGGCCCGGCCCTCGGCGATCGCGTCGACCAGCCGGGTGAGGTCGAGGTCGGTGAGCACGAGGTCGGCCGCGCTGCGGGCGGCGGGTGACTCGGCGCCGGACACCCCCACGCCGACGTCGGCCAGCCGGATCGCCGCGGCGTCGTTCACCCCGTCGCCGGTCATCGCCAGCGTCGCCCCGGTCCGGCGCAGCGCGCCGACGAGCAGCACCTTCTGCTCCGGGGAGAGCCGGGCGAAGACGGCGGCCTCCTGCACCATCCGCGTCCGCTCGGTGTCCGACGCCCGGGCCAGCTGCCCGCCGGTCACCACCCGGTCGGCGTCGGGGATGCCGGCCTGTGCGGCGATGGCGCTCGCCGTCTCGGGGTGGTCGCCGGTGGCCACCAGCACCCGCACGCCGGCCGCGCGCAGCTGCTCGACGGCCGCCACCGAGGAGCCCCGCAGGGTGTCGGCGAGCGCGACCAGCCCGCGCAGCGTCAGCCCGTCGACCGCCTCCTGCAGGTCCTCGGGCGCGCCGTCCAGCTCGCGGTCGGCGACGGCCAGCACCCGCAGCCCCTCGGCCGCCAGGCCCTGCACGCGGTCGCGCACCTCGTCGGCCGCGCCGCACCGGCGCAGCACTACCTCGGGCGCGCCCTTGACCACCAGCCGGCCGTCGCGCAGCGCCGCCGAGAACCCGCGTCCGGCCGCGAACGGCAGGCTCGCCGTGGGCTCGTCGGCGGGCAGCACGCCGCGTTCGCGGGCGGCCTCGAGCACGGCCCGGTCGGTCTCGTGCGCGGCGTCGTCGCCGTTGCCCATGCCGGCGGCGGCCAGCCGCAGCAGGCCCTCCTCGTCGAGGCCGTCGCACGGCACCAGCCGGGTGACCGCCAGCCGGTTCTCGGTGAGCGTGCCGGTCTTGTCGAAGCAGACGGTGTCGACCCGCCCCAGCGCCTCCAGCACGCGGGCCGACCGGACCACCGCGCCCCGCCGGGACAGCCGCTGGGCGGCGGCCTGCTGCGCCACGGTGGCCACCAGCGGCAGCCCCTCGGGGACGGCGGCGACGGCGACGGCGACCCCGTCGCGGACGGCGTCGCGCAGGGGCCGGCGCCAGAGCACGCCGAGCGCGGTGACCGCGGCACCGCCGGCGAGGGTCAGCGGCAGCACCTTGCGGGTCAGCTCGCCCAGCCGCGCCTGCACGCCGGCGGGCGGCGCCGCCGCACCGGCCGCCCGCGTCGCGCGACCGGCCTGGGTGGCCTGCCCGACGGCGACGACGACCGCCCGCCCCGACCCGGCGACCACCGTCGTGCCGTCGAAGAGCATGCAGGTGCGGTCGCCCACCTCGGCCCCCGGCGTGGCCGGCACCGACTTGGCCACCGCGAGCGACTCGCCGGTCAGGTTGGACTCGTCGACCTCGAGGTCGGTCGCCTCCAGCAGCCGGGCGTCGGCGGCCAGCACGTCGCCGGCCTCGACCCGCAGCACGTCCCCCAGCCGCACCGCGCTGCCCGGCACCTCCTCGGTGCCGCCGTCGGTCTCCCGGCGCACGCAGACGTCCTGCTCGAGCAGCAGCGACTCCAGCGTGCTCTCCGCCCGCAGCCGCTGCAGCCCGCTGACCAGCGCGTTGGCCACCGTCACGCTGCCCACCAGGACGGCGTCGGTGGCCTCGCCGAGCAGCGCCGTCGCCGCCGCCCCGGTGCCCAGCACGGGGGTCAGCGGGTCGCTCAGCTCGGCGGCGACGGTGCGCGCGTACCGCAGCGGGGTGCGCAGCGCCGGCCGGCCGGCGAGCCGGCGCAGCGGCTCCGGCACCGGCGACGGGTGCTCCTCCCGCGGCTCGGGCAGGTCGGCGAGGCGCCGCTGCACGTCGTCGGGGTCGAGCGCGTGCCAGGGCGTGTGCACGCTCGGTGGCGGTGGTGGGCGGTTCGCCACGCGGTACGCCGTCCACGTGCCGCTGGCCATCGTGACCACGGTGGCCGACTTGCCCGGCGTGGTCGCCTTGCGCTGCCCGTAGGCGGCGCTGCCCACCGCGGCGAGCAGGGCACCGAGCACGTTGCCGGTCAGCGCGCTCTCCACCGCCCGCCGGCTGACGGTGCGGGCGTCCGCGGTCGCGGCGACCAGGCCGCAGGCGTCGACCAGGCCGGCGGCGGTCACGAGGTCGGCGCCCCACGCCGGCGCCCGTCCCGGCCGCACCGGGGCCACGGCGACGTCGGCGGCCAGCAGCGCGGGCCCGTCGGCGGCCGAGACCAGCAGCACGCCGCGGCCGTCGGCCTGCAGCCGGCGGACGGTCTCCACCAGCGGTTCGCCCGCGTCGGCGACCTCGTCGGCCATGCCGGCGACCTCCCGGCTGCCGGCGTGCGCGGAGAGCACCAGCCGGTGCCCCGCCCGTCCGGCGGCGGTCAGCAGCGCCTCGGCGTGCGGGTCCAGCTCGGCGCTCACGGTGACCTCGCCGACCCGCCGCCGGCCCTCGAGCAGGGTGCGCCGCTCGCCGCCGGGCAGCTCGCCGGGGCGCGGCGGCCCCAGCCGCAGCGGCCGGCCGTCGCGGGCGACCGGCTCGTCGTCGGGAGCGCGCAGCAGGCGCGCGGCGGCCGACCACACCGCGGCGTCGTCCCAGCCGTCGGCCGCGGCCCGGTCGTCGGTGGTCGCGTCGAGCACCACCGGCGGCCCGGTGCAGAGCGCGTCGCCGTCGACGACGACGGCGTCGATCCGGTCCAGGCGCCGGTACGCCGCGCCGTCCATGGGCAGCACGCCGCGGCGGCACAGCAGCAGGTCGAGCGTGGCCGCGAACGACTCGCGCCCCTGGGACGCCGCCTTGGGGGTGAGCGCCTTCATCAGGTCGGCCGACCGCCCGGGGCGCCGGGTGAGCGGCAGCAGCGCCAGCGCCGAGACCAGCTCGGTCGGGCCGAGGCGGGCCTTGTACCGCTCGATCGGGCCGGGCGGCAGCGGGCGCGGGCGCTGGCCCGGCGCGGGCACCTCGTCGTCGTCGGCCGGCTCGGGCTCGGGCCCGCAGAGCTCGTGCTCGCGGCGCTGCCACACCTGCCGGCGGGCGCGCATCTCCAGCGCCTCCTGCACCGCGGCCGCCGCGTTGAGGGCGGGCACGGTCGGGCTCTGGGTCATGGCGTGCAGCAGCGCGCTGGTGCCGGTGAAGACCAGGTCGGTCCCGAGCGGGCCGATCCGGTCGGTGAGCCGGGTCTTGATCCACTCCTGGCTGTCGAGCAGCGCCACGGCGAGCGTCGCGTGCCGGGTGAGCGCGGGGATCGGCAGCCGCTTCGCGGTGGCGGCGACGACCAGGGCGGCCACGTCGACCGCTGCGCTGAGCCACGCGGCCAGCACCGGCTCGAGGTCGGCGGGGTGGTCCTCGCGCAGGGGGTAGAGCTGCTTCGCCCCGCGGGCCTGCTCGACGGCGGACACCACCGCGACGACGTCCTCCACCCCCACCCGCCGGTCGTCGACCGCGACCAGCACGCGGCCGGCGACGTCGTTCACCGTGGCCCACGAGACGCCGTCGAGCTTCTCCAGCGCCTGCCGCAGCGAGCGGCGCACCTGCGGCGCCTCCTCGGCCGCCGGGGCGCAGAGCTCCACCTGCACGTGCCCGCGGTCGGCCCACACCCGCGGCGTGTGCCGGGTGGTCGGGGGCTCGACCATCGCCCGGGCCGCGTCGACGAGGGAGTGCACGTGCCCGTCGGGCATCGGGTCGGCGCCGGTGAGGACCGTGCCGACCCGGCGGGTCGCGGACTCGACGGCGGAGCGGGCGGTGCGCGCGCCGGCCCGCGCGGTGTCGCCGAGCAGCCCCGCGGTTACGACGGCGGGGGCGAGCGCGAGCGCAGCGCCGCCGGTGGCCAGCCCGGCGGCCGTCCGCAGCACCCCGCGGACGGGAGCGATGCGGCTCGACAGGGCCACCGGCGTACTCCCAACGGTCGTGTGCCGACCGTACGCCCGATCGCGTTCCGCCACCCGGTGGGGCGCACCCCTTTACCGCCCCCCGGCCGGCGCGGCAGGGTGCACCCCAGGACCACCTCGACCGGGAGGCGCGATGCGGGTCGCCGTCCGTCTGCTCGGCGGCTTCGACGTGGTGGTCGACGGCCGGGTCGTGGCCCCCGAGGACTGGCGCCGCCGCTCCGCCTCGGCCCTGGTCAAGCTGCTCGTGCTGGCCCCCGGGCACCGGCTGCGCCGGGAGCAGGTGGTCGACGCGCTCTGGCCCGACCTGCTGGTCGACGAGGCGCTGCCCCGCCTGCACAAGGCCGCGCACTTCGCCCGCGGCGCGCTCGGCGCCCGGGACGCCGTCGTCCTGGCCGACGACGCGGTCACGCTGTTCCCGGGCGTCGAGGTGACCGTCGACGTCGAGGAGTTCGAGCGGGCCGACGACGCCGGCGCGGCCCTCGGGCACTGGCGCGGGGACCTGCTGCCCGACGACGCCTACGAGCCCTGGACCGAGGAGCCGCGCCGCCGGCTGCGGCTGCGCCACCTCGAGCTGCTGCGGGCGGCCGGGCGGTGGGCCGACCTCGCCGCCGCCGACCCGCTCGACGAGGAGGCCGCGCTGCACGTCGTCCGCGAGCACGTCGCGGCCGGCCGCCGGGCGGACGCGCTGCGCCGGCTGCAGCACCTGGAGGAGACGCTCCGGCGGGAGCTCGGCACCGCGCCCGGCCGGGCCGCGGCGGCGCTGCGCGCCGAGGCGCTCCGGCTGCCCGTGGACGGCGGACCCCGCCCGGCCCGCGCCACCCCCGTGCCCCTGCCCGCGACGCCGACCGTCGGGCGGGACGCCGACCGGGATCGCGTGCTCGAGCTGCTGGAGACGTCCCGCGTCGTCACGCTGGTCGGTCCCGGAGGGGTGGGCAAGACCCGGCTGGCCGCCGAGGTCGCCCTCGCCCGCACCGGGGCGACCGGCGTCCCGGCCGTCTTCGTCGACCTGACCCGCGTGACCGATCCGCGGCTGGTCGCCGACCTGGTCGCCGGCGCGCTGGGGGTGCACGTCGGCACCGGCGGCGAGCCCGAGCGGGCGCTGGCCGAACTGCTGCGCCGGCGCGAGCTGCTGCTCGTGCTCGACAACTTCGAGCACGTGCTGGCCGCCGCCCCCGTGGTGGGCCGGCTGGCCGCGACGGCGCCGGACGTGCGGTTCCTGTGCACCAGCCGGGCGCGGCTGCGGATCGCCGGCGAGCGCCTGCACGACGTCGCCCCGCTGGCGACCGCCGACGACGCCGGCTCCCCGGCCGTCGCGCTGTTCGCGCAGGCCGCCGAGGCCGTCGACCCCGGCTTCGACCTGGCCGCGCACCTGCCCGAGGTCGTGGCGATCTGCCGGCAGGTGGACGGGCTGCCGCTGGCCATCGAGCTCGCCGCCGGCCACGTGCGCACCCTCTCCCCCGCGCTGCTGCGCGCACGGCTGGGCGCCCGGCTCGGCTCACCGGACGGCGCCCCGCGGGACAGCCCCCCGCGGCAGCTGACCATCCCGGCGACCGTCGACTGGAGCCTGCAGCTGCTCGGCGCGGCCGAGCGGGAGCTGTTCGCCGCGCTGGGCGTCTTCGCCGGCCCGGTGCCGGTGGCGGCGGTCGAGCAGGTGTGCGCCGACGTCGCCCCGGACGTGCTGGCGTCGCTGAGCCGCCTGGTCGACCAGAGCCTGGTCCGACGGGGCACCGGACCGGACGGCGAGCCGCGGTTCCGGCTGCTCGAGCTGCTCCGCGAGCGCGCCCGCGAGCTGCTGCCCGCGGAGGCGGCCGCCGACCTGCGGGCGCGGCGGGCCCGCTGGGTGGCCGACGTGCTCGAGGAGCTCGACGCGCACCGGTGGACGGCGCCCGACGCGTGGCTGGACCGGGTCGGCGAGCTGATGCCCGAGATCCGCGCCGCGCGGGCCGACACCACCGCGGCCGGGGACCTGCGGACCGCCGCCCGCATCGCCGGGCAGCTGGGCACCTACTGGCACCGGGAGGGACGGCACGACGAGGGCCGCCCCTGGGTGGGCGCCCTGCTCGAGGCCGCCGACCGGCCCGACGCCCCGCTCGACGTCCCCCTCGTCGCCCGGCTGCACCTGGCCGAGGGCTTCCTCTGGTGGACCGTCGACGTGCCCCGGGCCCGCACGCACCTGGTCGCCGCGGCCGAGCTGTTCCGCGGCTGCGGCCCCGACCGCTACCTCGCCTACGCCCAGGGGCTCGCCGGGGTGACGTTCGTGGGCGACCCGGCCGCCTACCCGGCGGCGCTGCGCCAGGTGGACGAGAGCATCGCGCTGGCCCGGCGCGTGGGCGAGGGCGGGCTCACCGCGCAGGTGCTGACCATCCGCGGCGAGCTGACCCGCGTGCACGGGGACGACGACCTGGCGCGGACGGCGTACGAGGAGGCGCTGCGGCTGAGCGCGGAGGTCGGCGACGGGATCCTGCAGAGCATGCTGCTGGCCAACCTCGGCTACCTGGCCGAGCACCGCGGCGACCACGAGGAGGCGCGGGTGCTGCACCGCCGCGGGATCCACCTCTGCTGGTCCTCCGGGCGGCGGCTGGTGGCGGCGTGGCTCCTCGCCGAGGTGGCCGGACCGGAGGCCGCGCTGGGCCGGGCCGAACGGGGCGCCCTGCTGGTCGGGGCCGCGGACGCGGCGCTGCGCGGGCTGGGCAACGACCGGGCGCCGAGCGACCGGCCCGAGTACCGGCGGGTGGTGCGCACGCTGCGCGCGGCCCTCGGCGACGCCGCCTTCGAGCGCGCGGCCGCCGAGGGGGCGCAGCTGTCGCTGGACGAGGCGGTGGAGCTGGCGATGACCGAGCCGGCGGTTCAGCGGGCCTGAGCCGCGGCCGCCACCACCGGGTCGCGCCACACCACCGCGGTGCCGTCCAGGACGACGACGCCGTCCTGGTCGGTGATGGTCGTGGCCAGCGTGCTGATCGGCTTGTCCTCCCGCAGCGCCGTCACCTCGGCGGTCGCGGTGAGCACGTCGCCCGGCCGCACCGCCACGCGGAAGTTCCAGGTGACGGTGAGGAAGACGCTGCCCGGGCCGGGCAGGTCCTCGGCGACCAGCGCGTTGAGCAGGCCGCTGGTCACCCCGCCCTGGACGACGATCCCGCCGAACCGCGACCGCGCCGCAAGCTCCGCGTCGTGGTGCACCGGGTTGCGGTCGCCGGTGAGCTGGGTGAACAGCCCGATGTCCTCCGCCCGGACCGTGCGCGTCCGGCTCGCGGTGTCCCCCACGCGCATGTCACGCCGCCTCCTCCCGCACGACGCGGGCCTCGGTGAAGGTCTCGGTGCTCCACCACTCGCGGTAGACGTCCATGCCGACCCGCGCGATCAGCCCTGCCGTCTGCGACCGGTGCGCCACCAGGGCCGCCATCTTCCGGTCGAGCAGCCGGCCGGACAGCACGGCCTGGTGGTCGGGGTCGGCCACCGGCTCCGGGGGGCCGGTCATCCACACGTCGGTCTCGGCGCAGAGCCCGCCCCAGCGCGCCAGCCACTCCGCGGTGAGCGCGGTGTGCCAGAGCCGCGCGGGGGTCCCGCCCACCGCGGCCGTCGTCCAGGCCGAGACGGCGCGGTGGTCGGCGTGCCCGGTCACCCCGTCGGGACCGAAGGTCACCACCAGGTCGGGGCGGACGTCGTCCACCACCGCGGCGACGGCCGCGGTGCCCACCGACCGCGGGACGGCGGCCAGCCGGCCGTCCCGCAGCGGGACCCGTGCGGCCAGCCAGCGGTGCTCGCGCACCCCGAGCTCCGCCAGGCTCTCCGTCAGCTCCCGGGAGCGGATCGCCGCCACCGCGGGGTCGTCGAGCCCCTCCTCGCCGCGGGTCGCGGTCGCGACCACCACGCGGTCGCCTGCTGCGACGGCCGAGGCCAGCAGGCCCGCCGCCAGGTACGCCTCGTCGTCCGGGTGGGCCCAGACCGCCAGCACTGTCCGTGTCATGGCGCAGACCGTCCGGGACCGGTCTTCCACCGGCCTTCCGCGGCGGCGGCCGGGGGGTCCGGAGCGCGGAAGGCCCGCGGAAGGCGGCGTTCCTAGCGTCTGCCGCGTCCCGTTCCACCCCCTGAAGGAGCACCTGACATGACCTCGACCGTGAGCCGCCCGGCCCGCAACGGTGTGGACGTCCCCACCCTGTTCGCGACCCTCGACGCGGTCAGGGGCGCCCCCCAGCTCGCCGACTTCCAGTTCCGCGCGACCAACACCTGGATCCGCGGCACCCACAGCCGCAGCACGATCCAGGGCTTCTACGGCGCCGGCCAGGAGGACGCCAGCCGCACCGAGGCCTTCGCCTACGACGCCGACCACCCGGCGGTGCTGGTGGGCACCAACCAGGGCCCCACCCCGGTGGAGTTCCTCCTCCACGCGATCGCCGCCTGCCTGACCTCCGGCCTGGCCAACATCGCCTCCGCCCGCGGCGTCGACCTGACCCGCGTCGAGTCGACCGTCGAGGGCGACATCGACCTGCTCGGCATCCTCGGCATCGACCACGGCGTCCGGAACGGCTACTCGCAGATCCGGGTGCACTTCACCGTCGAGGGCGACGCCACCCCCGAGCAGCTGGCCGAGCTCGTCGAGCAGTCCCGCCGGCGGTCGGCGGTCTTCGACGTCCTGAGCAACGGCACCGACGTCCAGGTCGACGTCACCACCCCCTGAGATCACCCGCCCGCCGGCCGGCCCGCCCCCTGACCCGGGCGGGCCGCCCGCCGGCCCCCTCCCTGGAGACCCGTCATGACCTCCGTCCCCGCCCCGACCGTGGACGTCGCCGTCCTCGGCGCCGGCCAGGCCGGCCTCGCGGTCAGCCGCCTGCTCACCGACGCGGGCGTCGACCACGTCGTCCTCGACCGCGGCCGGCCGGCCGAGCGCTGGCGCTCCCGCCCCTGGGCGTCGCTGCGGCTGCTCACGCCCAACTGGATGAGCCGGCTGCCCGGCTGGTCCTACCGCGGTGACGACCCCTACGGCTACATGCGGGCCCGCGAGGTCGTCTCCTACCTGACCGCCTACGCGGCCTCCTTCGACGCCCCGGTGGTGGGCGACGCCGAGCTCGAGTCGGTGCGCAGGGCGCCCGGCGGCTACCGCGTCGCCACCACCGCCGGGAGCTGGACCGCCGGCGCCGTCGTCGTGGCGACCGGCTGGTGCGATCGCCCGGCCGTCCCGGCCGTCGCGGCCGGCCTGGACCGGCGCGTCGCCCAGGAGACCGCGGGCACCTACCGCGACCCGGGGTCGCTGCCCGGCGGCGGCGTCCTGGTGGTCGGTGCCTCGGCCTCCGGTGTCCAGCTGGCCGACGAGCTGGCCGCGACCGGACGGCGCGTCGTCCTCTCGGTCGGCACGCACACCCGCCTGCTGCGCGACTACCGCGGGATGGACGTGCTGTGGTGGCTGACCTCGATGGGCGTCTTCGACCAGCGGGTCCGGGTGCACGTCGCCCCCGGCCCGTCCGACCCGTCGCTGCAGCTGGCCGGCCGCCCCGACCGGCGCGACGTCGACCTGCCGTCGCTGCAGGACCGCGGGGTCGAGCTCGCCGGGCGGCTCACCGCCGCCGACGGCACCCGGGTCACCTTCGCCGACGACCTGTCCGCGACGACGACCACGGCCGACGTCCGCCTGACCGCGCTGCTGCGCCGCGTCGACGCCTACGCCCGCGCCGTCGGCCTGGACGACGAGGTCGACCCGGTCCCGCCCGGGTTCGCCCCGGCCCGCACCGACGGGGCCGCGCGGGAGCTCGACCTGGCCGCCGCCGGGATCGGCTCGGTGGTCTGGGCGACCGGCTACCGCCGCGACTACCCGTGGCTGCACGTGCCGGTGCTGGACGCGGCCGGCGAGATCCGGCACGTCGCCGGCAGCACCGCCGCCCCCGGCCTGCACGTCGTCGGCATGCGCCGGCAGACGCGGCGCAACTCCACGTTCCTCGACGGCGTGCGGCATGACGCCGGCGCCGTCGTCGGCCGGATCCTCGACTCGCTGGGCGCCGCCCGGCCCTCCCTGGGAGCGGCGGCGTGACCGCCCCCTGGGACGCGATCGTCGTCGGCGCCCGGGTCGCCGGGGCATCCACGGCGATGCTGCTGGCCCGCGGCGGGATGCGCGTGCTCTGCGTCGACCGCGCCCGCAGCGGCAGCGACACCGTCTCGACCCACGCCCTCATGCGCGCCGGCGTGCTGCAGCTGGTGCGGTGGGGCCTGCTCGACGCCGTCCGCTCGGCGGGCACGCCGCCTATCCGGCGGATCCACTTCGGCTACGGCGAGGAGGAGGTCACCGTCTCGGTGCGGCCGAGCTCCGGCGTCGACGCCCTCTACGCCCCGCGGCGCACGGTGCTCGACGCGATCCTGGTCGACGCCGCCGCGGCCGCCGGCGCCACCTTCCGCTTCGGCACCTCCGCGACGGGGCTGCTGCGCGGTCCGGACGGCCGGGTCACCGGCGTCGTCCTGCGCGACCCCGACGGCCGGGTGCGCGAGGAGCACGCCCCGCTGGTGATCGGCGCCGACGGCCGCGCATCGCTGGTCGCCGAGCAGGTGGCCGCGCCGTACCGCTTCACCGGCCGCGCGGCGACCGAGGTCGTCTACGGCTACGTGGCGGGTCTGCCGCAGGACGGCTACCGGTGGCTGTACGGGCCCGGCGCCAGCGTCGGCGCCATCCCCACCAACGACGGGCTCACCTGCGTGTTCGCCGGCGGGCAGCCGCACGCGGTGCGGCCGCTGGTGGGCGCGCGCGGACCGGCCGGCGCGCTCCGCGCCCTGGCCTCGGCGAGCCCGCTGGGGCCGGCGCTGGCCGCGGCCACCCCGGTCGGGCGGGTGCGGCACGTGCGCGGCACGCCGGGGCACCTCCGGGTGCCGTACGGGCCGGGGTGGGCGCTGGTCGGCGACGCCGGCTACTGGAAGGACCCGCTGTCGACCCACGGCATGACCGCGGCCCTGCGCGACGCCGAGCTGCTGGCACGGGCCGTGCTCGCCGCCCCCCGGCCGGGCCGCGCGCGCACCGAGGCGCTGGCCGGCTACGCGTCCTGCCGGGACGCGCTGTCGCTGCCGATGCTGCACGTCGTCGAGCGGATCGCCGCGCACGACTGGGACCTCGCGACGGTGCGCGAGCTGCTCATGGAGATGTCCTCGGCGATGACCGACGAGGTCGAGCTGCTGGAGGGGCTCCACCCGCTCGCCGAAGCGGTCTAGGGTCCGCCGCGGGGGTGGTCCGATGAGCGCCCACGAGGTCCGCGTCCGGCTGCTCGGCGGGTTCGGGGTGAGCGTCGACGGCGGTGCCCTGCCCGACGGCGGGTGGCGCCGGCGCTCCGCCGCGTCGCTGGTGAAGCTGCTCGCGCTCGCCCCCGGCCGGCGGCTGCACCGGGAGCAGGTGCTGGCCGCGCTGTGGCCCGGCACCGATCCCGCCGAGGCGGCGCCGCGGCTGCACAAGGCGGCGCACTACGCCCGCCGCTGGATGGGCGACGCGGGGTCGCTGGTGCTCGCCGGCGAGCTGGTGGCGCTGTGGCCCGACGCCGGGGTCGTGGTGGACGCCGTCGCCGTGGAGGAGCGGGCCCGCCGCGCCCTGGCCGCCCGCGACGCCGACCTCGCCGCGACCACCGCCGACGCCTGGACCGGGGAGCTGCTGCCCGACGACCCGTACGAGGGGTGGGCCGCCGAGCCGCGCGACCGCCTGCGGCTGCTGCGCCTGGACGTGCTGCGGCTCGCCCGCCGGTGGGACGACGTGGCCGCCCTCGAGCCGGCCGACGAGCAGGCCCACGTGGAGCTCGCCCGCCGGCTGGCCGCGCAGGGCGACCGGGCCGCGGCGCTGCGCCAGTTCGAGCGGCTCGAGCGCGCGCTGCGCACCGAGCTCGGGGTCGACCTCTCCCCCGCCGCCGCCCGGCTGCGCGCCTCGCTGCTGGCCGCGCGGGAGCCGCGGCCCGGCGACCTGGTGGGCCGCGACGAGGAGCTCGCGCGGGTGCGGGCACTGCTGGCCCGGGTGCGGCAGGGCACCGGCCGGGTGCTGTTCGTCTCCGGACCGGCGGGCGTCGGCAAGACCAGCCTGCTCGCGGCGCTGGAGGCCGAGGCCACCGACGCCGGCATGCGGGTGGGCACGGGCCTGGCCGCGCGCCTCGACGGCGCCTGGCCGTACGCACCGGTGCTGGAGGCGCTGGCCGACCTCTCCCGCCGGCACCCGGCCCTCCTCGACGGCCTCGACGACGCGATGCGGCAGGAGATCGAGCGGGCGCTGTCCGGCCGGGAGGGCGGGTGGAACGGCGTCGGCGGCCACCAGCGGCTGTTCATCGCGGCGGCCGAGCTGCTGCGGCTGGCCGCCGCCGGCGCCGGCGCGGTGCTGGTGGTCGACGACGCGCACGAGGCCGACGAGGCCAGCCTGCGGCTGCTGCACTTCCTCAGCCGGGCCACGGTGGGTGACCGGGTGGCCGTCGTGGTCAGCGCGCGGCCGGTCCCCGCCGGGGTGCTCGCCGACGTCCGCGGCTCGTTGCTCAGCCGCGGGAACGCCGGCACGCTGGACCTGGTCCCGCTGTCCCCGGCGGACGCGGTCGCGCTGGCCCGCCGGCACGCCCCGTCCGTCCCGGTGCCGGCGCTGCAGGCGGTGGCGGCCGCCGCCGGCGGGCTGCCCTTCGGCGTCGTCGAGGGGGCGCGGGCGGTGGCCGCCGACCCCTCCGCGGCGCCGGGGCACGCGGTGCTGCCGCCCGGGGTCCCGGAGGAGGTGCTGCGGGCGGTCGCGCCGGTCGCCGTCCTCGGGCCGTCGTTCGACACCGACGAGTTCGTCGAGCTGACCGGGCTCGGCGACGACGAGGCCTACACCGTCCTCGACGCCGCGGTCGCCGCCCGGCTGCTGCGGCGCACCGCCGCGGGGTTCTCCTTCGGGCACGCCCTGCACCGCGAGGCGCTGCTCGACCGGTTCGCCGGCCGCGGCGGCCGGCGGGGCGCGCACCGGGCGGCCGCGCGGGCGCTGCAGCGGCTCGGCCGCTCCCCCGGCCGGATCGGCCACCACCTCGTGCAGGCCGGTGCCGCCGCCGAGGCGGTGCCGTGGGTGCTGCAGGCGGCCGAGACCGAGGCGGCCCTCGGTGCCTACCGCGACGCGCTGGCGACCCTGGACCGGGTGCGCGCGGCGGCCACCGGCGAGGACGCCGGCCGGCTGCTGGCGCTGCGCGCGGACCTGCTGAGCTCCTGCGGCGACCTGGCCGCCGTCGACGCCTACCGGGAGGCGCTGGCGGCGGTCACGACCGAGGGGCTGCGGGCTCGGGTGCGCACGCGGCTGGCCCGGGCGGCCACGCGGCACGGTGACCTCGACACCGCCGCGGCGGCGATCGAGGGCCTGCAGCCCGACGGCAGCAGCAACGACAGCGACCTCCTGGTCGTCCGGGCGCACCTGGCCTACTACCGCCGCGACTTCGCCGCCGCCGCCGACGCGGTGGACGAGGCCCGCCGCCGGCTGGCCCTCGGCGCCCCGGTCGACGGCCGGGTGTTCGACGTCGTGGCGCTGCAGGGCCTGCTCGCCCACCACCGCGGCGAGTGGTTCCAGCGGCTGCGCTCCGAGCTGCGGGTCGGGGTCTCGCGGCCGCAGTTCGCGATCGAGCTCTTCGACTCGCACCTGTGCGTCGCGGAGTACCTGCTGTACGGGCCGACGCCCTACGACGAGGTGCTCGAGCTGGCCGCCGACCTCCGGCGCACCGCGGAGCGGGCGGGCGTGGCCCGGGCGGTCGCGTTCGCGGTGGCGCTGCGCGGCGAGGCCGCCCTGCTCAAGGGCGACCTCGACCTCGCCGAGCGGGAGCTGACCGAGGCGGCCGACCTGCACCACGCCCTGGAGGCGCCCGGGGGCGAGGCGCACGCGCTGCAACGGCTGGCCGAGGTGCACCTGCACCGCGGCGACGCGGCGCGGGCCGGCCCCCTGCTGCACCGGGCGGTGCCGCTGGCCCGCTGGTCGATCATCGGCCAGTGCCTGCTGCCCCGGATCTACGGCACGATGATCGACGCCGCCGGCGACGCCGAGGCCGCCGTCGCCGTGGTCGACCGGGCCGAGGCCACGCTCGGGCCGAACAGCGACGACCAGTGCGGCTTCTGCGCGATCATGCTGGCCGCGCCGGCCGCACGGGCCCGCGCCGCCGTGGGTGACCTCGAGGGCGCGCGCCGGTGGCTCGCCGTGGCCGAGGCCAGCGGCTCGCACTGGGAGGGCACGGCCTGGGAGGCGGCGCTGATCGAGGTCCGCGGTGCGCTGGCGGCGGCGGAGCTGCGGCCGGTCGAGGCCTCGCGGCTGCTCACCTCAGCGGCGGCGCTGTTCGACAGCACGGGGCAGCCCTTCGACGCCGCCCGCTGCCGCACGGCGCTCGCCCCCGTCCCCGGTTAGGCCGGGGACAGCCGGACCGCGTCCAGCGTGGCCAGCGCGCCCGCGGCGGTGGTGAGCGGCCCCACCTGGCGGCCGCTGAGCCGGAAGGCCACGGCGACCTCGCCGTCGGCCCGGGCGACGTCGGGCACCTCGGGCTCGGGCCGGTCGAAGACCGCCCGCAGCGCCCGCGCCCGCCGGACGAGGTCGGCCGCCGACAACGCCGCCCCGTTCACCTGCACCGGGTCGGTGCAGAGGGCGCGGAAGGCGTCCTGCGCGGCGTCCTCGTCGTCCGGCGGTGGCTCGTCCGCAGGCGCAGCAGCCGGTCGACGTCGACGGCCAGTCGACGGCCAGTCGACGGCCAGTCGAAGGCCATGCGTCATCGTGCCCCGTCCGCGGCCAGCTCCGACAGGGTGACCGCGCGGTAGCCGCGGCGGGCCAGCGCCGGCAGCAGCCGCTCGGTCAGCGGCACCACGCGGGACCGCTCGTCGTACCCCTCGTGCAGGACGACGACGGCGCCGGGCCGCAGCCGGCGCAGCACGAACCCCAGCTCGCGGTCGAGGTCGCGCACCTCGAGGTCGCGGACGGCGACGCTGCCCAGGGCCAGGCGGTACCCGGCCTCCCGCGCCGTCCGCACCATGCCCGGGCGGACCCAGCCCGAGCCCGGCCGCACGAACCCCGGCCGCGCGCCGCTCCGGCGCAGCACCGCGTCGGTGGCCCGCAGGTGCAGCCGGAACTCGGCGCCGCGCAGCAGCACGCTGGGGCGGTCCTCCCACAGGTGGTTGGCCACCTCGTGGCCGGCGCGCACGAGCGCGGTGACCACCTCCGGGTGCTCCTGGGCCCGCGCACCGAGCGCGAAGAACGTCGCGCGGGCGCCGTGCCGCGCGAGGACGGAGGCCAGCGCCGGGGTCAGCCGCGCGTGCGGGCCGTCGTCGAAGGTCAGCGCCACCCGCCGCTGCCCGGTCGGGACGGCGAACAGCACCCGCCGCGACGTCCGGGCCAGGAGGCGCGCCAGCAGCGGTGACTGCCGGACCGCGCCCACCACCAGCGCGGCCGCCGTCCCCCCGGCCAGGAGGGCGGCGCGCCGTCCCGTCACCGGAAACCTCCCACAACCACGCCGGCACGGTAGAGACTCCGCCCATGTCCAGCGACCTCGAGCGCCGCTCCCCGCCCTGCGCCCTCGTCATCTTCGGCGCGTCCGGTGACCTGACCGCCCGCAAGCTGCTCCCGGCGCTCGAGCGGCTCGCCGCCTACGGCGCGCTGCCCGAGGAGGTGTCGCTCGTCGGGGTGGCCCGCACGCCGATGACCGACGAGGAGTTCGCCGGCTACTGCCGCGACAAGGTCGGGGCGACCGACAACCCGCGCTGGGCCGGGCTGCTCGCCGGTGCGCGGTACGTGCACGGCGGCTACGACGACCCGGCGACCTACGGCCGGCTGGCCGAGGTGCTCGGCGAGTGCGACCGCACGGCCGGGACGGCGGGCAACCGCGTCTACTACTTCTCCACCCCGCCGCGCCTGTTCGGACCGATCGCGCTGAGCCTGGGCAAGGCGGGGCTGTCGGTCCCCGAGGGGGAGGCGTTCGTCCGCGCGGTGATCGAGAAGCCGTTCGGGTGGGACGAGGACAGCGCCCGGGACCTCTACGCCGACCTGTCGACGGCGTTCACCGAGGAGCAGATCTTCCGGATCGACCACTACCTGGCCAAGGAGACGGTGCAGAACCTGCTGGCGCTGCGCTTCGCCAACTCGATCTTCGAGCCGATCTGGAACCGCACCTGGGTCGACAACGTGCAGATCACCGTCGCCGAGACCCTCGGCGTCGGCGAGCGGGGCGGCTTCTACGAGACGACCGGCGCGATGCGCGACATCGTGCAGAACCACGTGCTGCAGGTGCTGTCGCTGTTCCTCATGGAGCCGCCGACGTCCTTCCACCCGGAGGCGATCCGCGACGAGAAGGTCAAGCTGCTGCGCGCCATCCGGCCGCTGGAGACCGAGGCCGAGATCGCCACGCGGGCGGTGCGCGGCCAGTACACCCGCGGCGGCACCCGCGAGGAGCTCATGCCCGGCTACCGGGAGGAGCCCGGCGTCGACCCGCTGAGCTCCACCGAGACCTTCGTGGCGATGCGGCTGGAGGTGGCGAACTGGCGGTGGAACGAGGTGCCGGTCTACGTGCGCACCGGCAAGCGGCTGCCGGCGCGGGTCACCGAGGTCGCGATGGAGTTCCACCGGCCGCCGCAGCTGCCGCTGTTCCCGGGGACGAAGGGCGACATCGAGCCCGACGCGCTCATCGTGCGGGTGCAGCCGGACGAGGGGCTCTCGCTGCGCTTCGGCGCCAAGGTGCCCGGGCACGCGTTCCGGGTGCAGAAGGCCTCCATGGACTTCTCCTACGAGAGCTTCGAGCAGCAGTCGATCGACGCCTACGAGCGGGTCATCCTCGACGCGCTCATCGGCGACCCGACGCTGTTCATCCGCGCCGACGAGGTCAGCCGCTCGTGGAAGATCGTCGACCCGGTGCTGCAGTACTGGAGCCAGGACCCGCACCCGATCCCGCTCTACCAGGCCTCGACGTGGGGGCCGACGGAGGCGGCGGCGCTGATCAGCCGGGAGGGCCGCCGCTGGCGCTCGCTGTGACGGTCAGGCGCGCGGCCGCGGGGTGACGTCGCGGGCGCTGTCGAGGACGTGCCCGTCCTCGCACGTCAGCGCGAGGTGGACCGGGGCGCCGCAGTCGCGGTGCCGCAGCTCCATCATCCCGGGGCCGTCGTCGAGCCAGCGGTCGCCCCACTCCATGAGCGCGACCAGCGTCGGGTAGAGGTCGATCCCCTTGCGGGTCAGCCGGTACTCGTGGCGCTGCCGCTCGCCCTCGGCCTGGTAGGGGACCCGCTTGAGGATCCCCTGGTCGACGAGCGTGGCCAGCCGGTCGGTCAGCACCGCCCGCGGCGCACCCAGGATTCTCTGGAAGTCGGCGAACCGGCGGACGCCGAGGAACGCCTCGCGGAGCACCAGCAGGCTCCACTTCTCTCCGACGACGGCCAGCGTCCCGGCGACCGAGCACCGGGACCGGTCCAGCAGCAGCTCGCTCACGCCCTCAGCATAGGACCCCTGAGTTCACTTGACGAACCTCGATCGGAGGAGCAGAGTTCGTCCTACGAACTCAGGAGGTCCCGATGGAGATAGCGGTGGCGACCCGGCCCGTGCAGCCCGACGACCTGCCCCTGTTCCTGCGGCTGTGGCCGCGGCTGTCGCCCGAGACCCGGTACCGCCGCTTCCACGCGCCGGTGCACCGGTTCCCCATGTCCTTCGTGCGCCACCTGGTGCAGGTCGACCACGACGCCCGCGAGGCCGTGGTCGCCGAGGTCGGCGGCGAGGTGGTCGGCGTCGCCCGCTACGACCGCTCCCCCACCGACCCGGCGTCGGCCGAGTTCGCCGTGGTCGTGGAGGACGCCTGGCAGGGCGTCGGCGTGGGCCGGCAGCTGCTGCGCGACCTCACCGAGCTCGCCGCCCGCCGCGGCGTGCGCGAGCTGACCGCCACCGTCCAGGCCGACAACGACCGGATGCTGCGCCTGATCCGCCGGCTGCTGCCCGGCGCCGCGTTCGACGAGGACGACGGCGTCTTCACGGTGCGCAGCCGCATCGACTCCCCCGCGCCGGCCGTCGCGGCCGGCTGACCACCCGAGAGGAAACC
The DNA here is from genome assembly GCF_054050715.1 of Blastococcus sp. SYSU D00669. Lineage (NCBI taxonomy): Bacteria > Bacillati > Actinomycetota > Actinomycetes > Geodermatophilales > Geodermatophilaceae > Blastococcus > Blastococcus sp. SYSU D00669. The sequence continues at coordinate 40,744 of NZ_JBJGZV010000027.1, read as the reverse complement.
GCCATGTCCCGCCTGCACGACCGCATGACCCGCGCCCGCGCGACCCGCCGGATGCTCCGCGACGAGCGCGCCCTGCGCCAGCTCATCGCCGACGCCCCGACGCTCGAGTCGGCGCACGAGATCACGTCCCTGCTCACCCGCCGCTGAGCTCCGCAGCGGGGTGCTCCCGCGATCATGGCGCCGGAACCGGGTTCCGGGCCGCGGCGGTGGTCGCGGCGCCATGATCACGGGGGCTCACCCGCCGCCGACCGCCCTCCAGGCGCCGGCGATCGCGGCGACGGACCGGTCGACGTCGTCCTCCGTCGTCGCCGCGCTCGACACCGAGATCCGCATCAGCCGGGTGCCGCGCCAGGTGGTCGCCCCGGTCCAGCACTCGCCCGACCGCTGGACCTCGGCGACCACCGCGTCGGTGGCGCCGCCGTCGTCGCCGAACCGGACCAGCACCTGGTTGAGGACGACGTCGTTGACGACCGTGACCCCGTCCAGCGACGACAGCCGCTCGGCGAACCGGCGGGCCCGGGTGCAGCACTGCTCGACGACGCCCGCGACGCCCGACCGGCCCAGCTCGCGCAGCGCCGCCCAGGTCGCGAAGCCGCGGGCCCGCCGGGACGACTCCGGCACGAAGTCCGCCGGGTGGCGGACGGCGCCCTCGCCCTGGCCGGTGAGGTACGGCGCGGTGAACCACATCGCCGCCCGGTGCGCGGCCGGGTCGGCGCAGAAGGCGTACCCGCTGTCGTAGGGCACGTTGAGCCACTTGTGCCCGTCGGTCCCCCAGGAGTCGGCGCCCTCGACCCCGGCCACGAGGTGCCGGGTCGCCGGGCTGGCCGCGGCCCAGAGGCCGAAGGCGCCGTCCACGTGCACCCACGCCCGGTGCCGGTGCGCCACGTCGACGGCGGCGGCGAGGTCGTCGCAGGCGCCGGTGTTCACGTTGCCCGCCTGCAGACCGACCACCGTGGGCCCCGCGGGCAGGTCCGCGAGCGTGCGCGCCAGCGCGTCGACGTCGATCCGGCCCTGCGCGTCGGCGTCCACCGGGACCACCGCGCCGGTGCCCAGGCCGAGCAGCCGCAGCGACCGGTCGACCGTCACGTGCCGCTCCACCGAGGCGACCACCCGCACCGGCGGTGCCCCGGCCAGGCCGTCCCGCTCGACGTCCCACCCGGCCTCGGCGAGCACGCGGTGCCGGGCGGCGGCGAGCCCGACGGTGTTGGCGCCCTGCGCGCCGGTCACGAAGCCGACCGACGCCGACGGCGGCAGCCCGAGCAGGTCGGCCAGCCAGCCGCCGGCGACCTCCTCGGCCACCGCGGCCGCGGGCGAGCTGACCGCGTTGAACGCCGGCTGGTCCCAGGCGGCGGCCAGCATGTCGGCCGCCGTCGCCGCCGGCAGGGCGCCGCCGATGACGAAGCCGAAGAACCGCGGCCCCGCCGTCGCCACCAGCCCGGGCTCGATCGCAGCGACCAGGTCGCGGACGACGTCCGCCGGGTCGGCCGGCCCGTCGGGCAGGGCGCCGAGGGCCGTCCGCACCCTGGCCGCGGCCTCCGGCGGCGGCGCCACGGGACCGTCGGCGAGGCCCGCCCGGTAGGCCGCGGCGCGCTCGGCGACGTCGGTGAACAGGGTGCGCAGGTCCGTCACCCGCCGCAGGGTTCCACGACTCCGTCCGCCGCTCCAGACTGCGGCCCATGACCGTCGCCGTCGGCACGATGCTCCCCGACTTCTCCGGCGCCTCGCTCCCCGCCCGGCGCGCGATGGTGGCCGCGCTGGAGGACGCCGGGGTCGACCACCTGGCGATCGGCGACCACGTCAGCTTCTTCGGCGGGCACGGCTTCGACGGCCTGCTCCAGGCCGCGCACCTGCTCGCGCTGACCGAGCGGCTGCCGGTGCACATCGGCGTCTACCTGCTGGCGCTGCGCCACCCCGTGGTCGTCGCGCGCCAGCTGTCGGACCTGGCGGCGCTCGCGCCGGGCCGGCTGGTGCTCGGCGTGGGGATCGGCGGGGAGGACCGCCACGAGTTCGAGGTGTGCGGGGTGGACCCGGCCACCCGCGGCCGGCGCACCGACGAGGCCCTGGAGCTGCTGCGCCGGCTCTCGACCGGCGAGGCGGTGACCAGCGCGGGGCCGTGCTTCCCGGTGGTCGACGCGCGGGTGCTGCCGCCCTGGGACGTGCCGGTGGTCGTCGGCGGGCGGTCGGCGGCCGGCGTCCGGCGGGCCGCGCGCCTCGGCGACGGCTGGCTCGGCATCTGGGTGTCCGCCCGCCGCTACGCCCAGGTGACCGAGCAGGTGGCGCAGCTCGCCGCGGCGGACGGGCGGGGCGAGGTCGCCTGGCGGCACGGGCTGCAGGTGTGGTGCGGGTTCGGCGCCGACGCCGGGGACGCGACGCCGCCGCTGGCCCGCGCCATGGAGCAGCTCTACCAGCTGCCCTTCGACGCGTTCGCCCGCTACTCGCCGGCCGGCAGCCCCGAGGACGTCGCCGCGTTCCTCGCGCCCTACGTCGAGGCCGGCTGCCGCAGCTTCAACCTCATCCCCCGCGCCGCCGACCCGGAGCGGGCGCTGGCCGGCGTCGCCGAGGTCCGCCGGCTGCTGCAGAACTGACGGTGGGTCCACCTAGCGTGCCCGCCATGACCTCTCCCGACCCCGTCCTGGCCCGCATCGGGTCCGCCGTCGAGCTGGGCGCCACCGACCGCGGGGCCGCCCGTGCCGAGTTCACCGCGATCTGGGACGAGCTCGGGCCCGCCGGCGACCCCCTGCACCGGGTGGCCGCGGCGCACCACGCCGCCGACGTCCAGGACGACCCGCGCGAGGAGCTCGCCTGGGACGGGCGGGCCCTGGCGGCCGCCGACGCCGTGACCGACGAGCGGGCCGCCGCGGCCGGGGTCACCTCGGCGGTCGCCGCGTTCTACCCCTCGCTGCACCTCAACCTCGGCGAGGCGCACCGCAAGCTCGGCGACCTCGACGCCGCCCGGCACCACCTCGAGCGCGGCCTGGCGGCGGCCGGCGCCCTGCCCGACGACGGCTACGGGGCGGTGATCCGCGGCGGGCTCGACGGCCTGGCCGCCCGGCTGGAGGTCACGCCGTCCGGCGGCAGGTGAGCCGGAGGTCGAGCCCCCACCCGCTGGCTCGGCCGGGTCGGCGGGTCATCGTCAACCAGTGGTTGACGATGACGGCGCGTCAACCTACGGTTGACGCCATGACCCAGCCCGCGCCGCTGTCCCAGGCCGTCCGCCTGGACGACCTCATCGCGACGATCACCAGCGCCCACCAGGACCCGCTCGAGCAGCTGACCGACGCCGTCCTGCTGGCCGACCACATCGGCGAGGTCGCCGACTCCCTCATCGGCCACTTCGTCGACCGCGCCCGCCGCACCGGTGCCTCGTGGACCGAGATCGGCGCCAGCATGGGCGTCACCAAGCAGGCGGCCCAGAAGCGGTTCGTGCAGCGCACGGGTGCCGAGAACGCGGCGCTGGACCCGAGCGCCGGGTTCGGCCGCTTCACCCCGCGCGCCCGCAACGTCGTCGTGACGGCGCAGGACGAGGCCAAGGCGCGCCGCCACGACCGGATCACCGTGGGCCACCTGGTGCTCGGCCTGCTGTCGGAGCCCGAGGGCCTGGCGGCCAGGGCGATCGTGGCCCAGGGGCTCGCGCCGGACCGGGTCCGCGAGGTCGCGGAGCGCACGCTCGGCCCGGCGGTGGCGGAGGTGCCGGAGATGGTGCCGTTCGACGACCACGCCAAGTCGGTGCTCGAGGGCACGTTCCGCGAGGCGCTGCGCCTCGGGCACAACTACATCGGCACCGAGCACGTCCTGCTGGCGCTGCTCGACGCCGAGGACGGCACCGGCGTCCTGGCCGGCCTGGGCATGGACCGCGCCCGCGCCGAGACCGACATCGCGGCCGCGCTGTCGTCGATCGCGAAGGGGGCCCGGCAGCAGGGGTAGCGCCGTGTGCCACCGTGTCCGGCTGTGACCGCGGTCCTCTCCATCCAGTCGCACGTCGCCTACGGCCACGTGGGCAACTCGTCGGCCGTCTTCCCGCTGCAGCGCCTCGGCATCGAGGTGTGGCCCGTGCACACCGTCCAGTTCTCCAACCACACCGGCTACGGCCAGTGGCGCGGGCGGGTGTTCGACGGCCAGGCGGTCGAGGAGATCGTCGAGGGCATCGCCGAGCGCGGCGTCCTCGGCACCTGCGACGCCGTCCTCTCCGGCTACCTCGGCTCGGCCGACATCGGGCACGCCGTCGTCCAGACCGTGCAGAAGGTGCGGGCCGCCAACCCGGCGGCGGTCTACTGCTGCGACCCGGTGATCGGCGACGTCGGCCGCGGGGTGTTCGTGCGGCCGGGCATCGAGGAGCTGCTGCGGGAGGTCGCCGTCCCGGCCGCCGACCTGGTCACCCCCAACCACTTCGAGCTCGACCTGCTCGCCGGGACGACGACCCGCACGCTCGCCGAGGTCGAGGACGCCGTCGCCGCGGTGCAGGCGCTCGGCCCGCGGGTCGTGCTCACGACGTCGCTGGTCACCGACGACACCCCCGACGACGCGGTCGACCTGCTGGCGTCGGAGGGCGGCCGGCACTTCCGGGTGCGCACCCCGCGGCTGGACGTCTCGGTCAACGGGGCCGGTGACGCGATCGCCGCGCTGTTCCTGGCGTCGTGGCTGGAGACCCGCTCGGCCGCCGAGGCGCTGGGCCGCGCGGCCGCCTCGGTGTTCGGGCTGCTCGCGCGCACCGAGGCGGCGGGCTCCCGGGAGATCCTGCTCGTCGCCGCGCAGGAGGAGTTCGTGGCGCCGTCGCGCACCTTCGACGTCCACGAGGTCTGAGACGCCCCCCGCCGGGGTAGTGCAGGGGTCACGCGACCGGTCGAACCAACGCGCCGACGCTCTGTCTCCTGGAAGTGCCTCCATGCCGACCGTTGCTGACCAGGTCTCCGACATCGACCGCCGCATCGTGGCCGCCTACACCGACCTGAACGTCGCCCGTGCGCGGTTCTACCTCGATCCCTGCGGTGAGGTCGTCACCGCCTGCGAGCAGGCGGAGGCGACGGTGAACGAGCTGCTGGAGCAGCGGTTCGCCATGACCGGCGGCACGCCGTCCACCCGGCTCCAGGCCGCCTGACCCGGCCTACGGCTGCGCCACCCGCGCGAACGCCGCCGCCGGATCGCCGCCGCAGGCGAGCACCAGGGACAGCAGCACCCGGGCCTTCGGCCCGTCGAGGAACCCGGCCGGGACCAGCCCGCGGGCCAGCAGGTCGGTCTCCGAGCCGTCGAAGCCGTAGGTCGAGCGCAGCACCTCACCCGCGCCGGTCCGCCCGGCGAGCACCACCGGGACCTCGGCGGCCAGCGCCGACAGCGCGGGCACCCACGACGACGGCACGTGCCCGCCGCCGAACCCGGCGACGACCAGCCCGGCGTACCCGGCCGCGCGGACGGCCCCGAGCAGCCGGCCGTCGTCGCCCGCCGTCGCGGTCACCAGCGCGACCGGCGGCACCGGCCCGGGCGCCGGGTCGACCACCGGCGGCAGGGGCGGCGGCCGCAGCGCGATGCGGCAGCGCCCCTCGGCCACCCAGCCGACCGGCCCGGCCGTCGGCGAGGTGAAGGCCCCGGTGCGCTGCGCGTGCGCCTTGCGGACGAAGCGGGCCGCGTGGACCTCGTCGTCGGCGACCACGAGTGCACCCAGCCCGGCCGCCGCCGGGTCGGCCGCCACCGTCACCGCGGCGTGCACGTTCGCCGGACCGTCGGCACCCGGCAGCCCCGGGTGGCGCATGGCGCCGGTCAGCACCAGCGGCCGCTCGCCGCGCACGAGCAGGTCGAGGGCGAAGGCTATTTCCTCCAGGGTGTCGGTGCCCTGGACGACGACCACCCCGTCGGCGTCGTCGCTCACGAGCGCGGCGGCCAGGGCCACGGCGTCGTCCAGCGTCAGCTCCCCGGACGGCACCTGGCGGAACGCCACCGGGTCGACCCTCGCGACGTCGGCCAGTCCGGGCACGGCCGCGAGCAGCTCCGCGGCGCCCAGCTGCGGCGCCACCCCGGTGCCGCCGCCCGGCACCGAGGCGATCGTGCCGCCGAGCGAGCAGAGGGAGACCCGGCGCCGGGTCACCAGCGCTCGTCGTCGCGGACGACGTGGACGGCGGCCTCCTCGGCCGACGCGCCGGCACCGTCGATCCCCTCGTCCTCGGCCCAGAGCTCGGCCTCGTCGTCGCCGTACCCGTCGTCGCCGGCCGCGAGCCGCCCGGCCCGGTCGCCGCCCACCTCGTCGTCGCGCAGCTCCCCGTCGGTGCCGACGACGTCGCCGAGACCGTCACCGTCGTCCTCGGCCGGGCCGTCGGGCAGCTCGCGGGCGAGCCGGCCGTCGAGGCTCTCCCCCGCCTCCTCCTCGGCCTGGGTCATGCCGAAGTCCGTGGACGCCACCGCGGTGTCGCGCGGCGAGTAGCCGCGGTCGAGCACGTCGCCGTACGAGTCGTCCTCCAGGACGTCCTCGGGCTCGAGCAGCCCCGAGGCCTCCTGCGCGTCGGTGTCGTCCTGGCCGCGGTAGCCGCCCATGCCTCGTTCTCCTCCCCGGCCGCCCCCGGGGGGGACGGCGTCAGCCGATGCGCTCGGACAGGTGCACGGTCACCGTGTCCCCCGGCTCCTTGCCGATCGCGCGTCGCACATCGTTGCGCACCGGCAGTTTGTGCGTGCCGTCGCCCAGCGCCATGAAGGAGCTGGAGAACGGGTGCCCGTCGACGGTGCCCCGCACCTTGACCAGGCCGCGGGTGCCGAAGAACTCGGCGGAGCCGTCCATCTGCACGTACGTCCAGCCGCCCTTGCTGGGGCTCTTGAGCAGTTCTGCGGTGAAGGTCGCGTCCAGCGGTCCGGTCGTGGCCATGGTCGCCGTCCTCTCGTGAGGTGCCTGCACGGTGCTCGACCGCCCGGCCCACCGGAACTCATCGCGGGCCCGCGGTGGCCGCCCGCCCGCGCGGTACGGAAGGCTCACCACCAGGAAGACGAGACGGAGGAAGCATGCCGATCAGCGAGACCCCGGAGTGGCGGGCACTGGCGGAGCACCACGGGCAGATCCGGGACCGCCACCTCCGGGAGCTGTTCGCCGAGGACCCCGGCCGCGGCACCGCCATGACCGCCCGCGCCGGCGACCTGACCCTCGACTACTCGAAGAACCGGCTGACCGCCGAGACGATCCGGCTGCTCGCCGCCCTCGCCGACGCGGCCGGCCTGCGCGAGCGCACCGAGGCGATGTTCGCCGGCGAGCACATCAACTCCACCGAGGACCGCGCGGTCCTGCACGTGGCGCTGCGCGACCCCGCGACCAGCGGCGCCACCGTCGACGGGCAGGACGTGCGGGCCGACGTGCACGAGGTGCTCGGGCGGATGGCCGGCTTCGCCGACCGGGTGCGCAGCGGCGCGTGGACCGGGCACACCGGCGAGCGGATCCGCGCCGTGGTGAACATCGGCATCGGCGGCTCCGACCTCGGCCCGGCCATGGCCTACCTCGCGCTGCGCGACTACTCCGACCGGTCCCTGACCTTCCGGTTCGTCTCCAACATCGACCCGACCGACCTCGCCGAGGCCACCCGCGACCTCGACCCCGCGACGACCCTGTTCGTCGTCGCCTCCAAGACGTTCACCACGCAGGAGACGCTGACCAACGCCAGGGAGGCCCGCCGCTGGCTGGTCGAGGGGCTGGGCGGTGACGAGAAGGCGGTGGCCAAGCACTTCGTGGCGGTCTCGACCAACGCCGCCAAGGTGGCCGAGTTCGGCATCGACACCGACAACATGTTCGGGTTCTGGGACTGGGTCGGCGGCCGGTACTCGTTCACCTCGGCGATCGGGCTGTCGCTGATGGTGGCGATCGGGCCCGAGCGGTACCGGGAGCTGCTCGACGGGTTCCACACGGTCGACGAGCACTTCCGGACCGCGCCCTGGGAGGAGAACCTGCCGGCGCTGCTCGGGCTGATCAGCGTCTGGTACGTCGACTTCTTCGGCACCCAGAGCCAGGCGGTGCTCCCCTACTCGCAGTACCTGGCGCGCTTCCCCGCCTACCTCCAGCAGCTGTGCATGGAGTCCAACGGCAAGTCGGTCACCCTCGACGGCTCCGCCGTCGACGTGGCCACGGGCGAGATCGTCTGGGGCGAGCCGGGCACCAACGGCCAGCACGCCTTCTACCAGCTGCTCCACCAGGGCACCGTGCTGGTGCCGGCCGACTTCATCGGCTTCGCCCAGCCCAACGACCTCTCCCACGACAGGGACCTCGACGGCATGCACGACCTGTTCCTGTCCAACTTCCTCGCCCAGCCGCGTGCCCTGGCCTTCGGGCGCACGGCCGAGGAGGTCGCGGCGGAGGGGACGGCGGCGGCCGTCGTGCCGCACAGGGTGATGCCGGGCAACCGCCCGTCCAACGCCATCGTCGCGCCGAAGCTCACGCCGTCGACGCTGGGCCAGCTGGTCGCCGCCTACGAGCACCGGGTCTTCACCCAGGGCGTCGTCTGGGGCATCAACAGCTTCGACCAGTGGGGCGTCGAGCTCGGCAAGGTGATGGCCAATCAGCTGGCGCCGATGCTGCAGAGCGAGCAGGCGCCGGAGTACGACTCCGACCCGAGCACCAACGCGCTGGTCAGATACCTGCGCGAGCACCGGGGGCGGCCCGCCTGATGCACACGGGGTGATCGGACCCGTCACAGCCGACGCACAGCGGGGCGGCCGACGGTTCCCTCGTGCGCGGGAACCGTCGGTACCGGCTGCTGGCAACGGCGCGGCGGTCGCGCTCGCCGCCGGTGCGGTGACCGTCCCGCTGCACCACCCCGCCGGGACCGTTGCCGTCGTCGGCGCCGCCACCTTCCTCGCCGCGGTCGACGACCCGCCCCTGCTCGACTGGATGCGGGCGGCGCCGGCGACCGGCGCCGCCCGCACTCGGCCGGCGTCCTGGCCGACGGGCGGGTGGTCGTCATGCTCGGCGACTTCCCGACTCGACGACGTGGGCGCAGGCGGCGGCCGCGCTCGACGTCGCCGCGGCCGCGGTGCTCGCCGGGACCTCCTGAGCACTCGGTATGCACACCATCCCGACCGGCATGGTGCGCTTTGTGGTAGGAAGTCGTCATGGTCCCCCCGACGCTGAGCCGGCGCCTGCACGTCGACCTCGTCCGGGTGCCCGCGGGCTGCTGTCGGCCGGCCTGACCCCGCCGCCCGCCAGCTCCGCAGAGGACCCGTCATGACGCTCGCCCCGGTCACCCCGCTCCGCCGTCCCGTCGCCCTTCGGGCGGTCGCCGACCCCGCCGACCGACCTGTCGCCGTCCTGGTGCTCACCGAGGACGGCCGGCTGCTCTGCTCCGACCCCGACCGGGTCGTCGACATCGCCGCGGCGCTGCACGGGCTCGCGAGGCGGGACGAGACGCCCACCGACCCCGCGGCGATCCGGCTGGGCCGGCTGGTCGTCGAACCCGACGCGTACACCGCCCTGGTGGCCGGTCGCCGGGTCCCGCTGACCGCCCGCGAGTTCGAGCTGCTGCGGGCGCTGGCCCGCGCCGCCGGCCGCACGCTCAGCCGCGCGCAGCTGATGCGCGAGGTGTGGCCGGCCGCCGACGGGGCCGCCGGACGCACGGTGGACGTGCACGTCACCCGGCTGCGCCGCAAGCTCGGCCCCGCTGCCGCCCAGCTGAGCACGGTCCGGGGCGTCGGGTATCGGCTCGACCCGTCTTGATTTCGGGGCACCGGGACCAAGGGCCCTGCCCCGAAAAGTCGATCCCCGGCACTCTGTGCGCCGTCGGGCTCCGCAAGCGGCCCGCCGGCGTCGCCGGGTCGCTCCCGTCTCCCCCAGTCCTCCCCCACCCCTGCACGTGGAGGTCGTACATGCCCGCTGTCGTGGTGGCCGAACGGACCACGACCGGTCGTACCGAACCGAACGTCGTCGCCGATCCCCTGGCGACCTTCCCCCGGAGGATCCGCGGCCACGGCGCCGACGGTCGGCCGTGGGAACTGCTCACCAGCCGTGCCGGCGTGGAGGTCGTGACCCCCGCGGGGCGGCTCGCCGAGGCGCAGGTGTGCGACGAACCCGAGCGCGTGGTCCTCGACTTCCGGGCCGAGCTCCCCGGCCTGCCCGGCGACATCGCCGCGAGCCTCGTCGGGCAGGCGTTCGCCCACCCGGCCGTGCGCAGCCGGCGGCCGGTCCTGGTCGCCCTGCCGCGCGGCGAGAGCGCGGTGCTCGACGAGGTCCTCGCCCGCACCGACGGCGGCTGCCGGGTCGCCGGCGTGACCTGCCTGGTGGAGGGGCGGGTCCGCACCCCTCGCTGACTGGTCCGTCATGGACCGCCACAGCCTTTCCCTACTAACTTGATCGGGTCGGACGCGTCCGTCCCGCGCCAGGTCAGAGGAGAAGCTGCGATGAGCGAGCACGACCACCACCGGCACCACGACGGTGGGCACGAGAACCACACGTCCGACCCGACCTTCTACCGCACCCCGTCCGACGCGATCGCCGCGCCGACCGAGCAGCTGGCGTACGTGGTGGCCTTCGACCGGGCCGCGCAGAAGCCGGACGCGCTGACCGTCGTCGACACAGACCCCGGCTCCGGGACCTACGGGCAGATCGTGGGCTGGGCCGACCTGCCGACCGTCGGCGACGAGCTGCACCACTTCGGCTGGAACGCCTGCTCCAGCGCGCTCAAGCACGAGGGCCACGACATGGGCGAGGACGGCCTGCAACGGCGCTACCTGCTGCTGCCGGGGCTGCGCAGCTCGAACATCCACGTCTACGACACCCAGCCCGACCCGCGGAACCCCGTGCTGCACAAGACCATCGAGGCCGAGGAGCTGGCGGAGAAGGCCGGCTACTCGCGCCCGCACACGCTGCACTGCGGTCCCGACGGCGTCTTCCTCACCTGCCTGGGCAGCGGGGACGGCGACGAGGGGCCCGGCGGCATCGCGCTGCTCGACCACAGCACCTTCGACGTGCTGCGGGCGTGGGAGACCGACCGGGGGCGGCAGTACCTGGCCTACGACGCCTGGTGGCACCTCAACCAGAACGTCCTGGTCTCCAGCGAGTGGGGCACGCCGTCGATGGTGGAGAACGGGCTGGTCCCCGAGAAGCTGCTGGCCGGCGAGTACGGCCACAAGCTGCACTTCTGGGACCTGGCCGAGGGCCGGCACCTGCAGGAGGTCGACCTCGGCGCCGAGCACCAGATGGTGCTGGAGCTGCGGCCCTCGCACGACCCCGAGGCGACGTGGGGCTTCGTCGGCGTCGTCGTCTCCACCGCAGACCTGTCGGCGTCGGTGTGGCGCTGGTTCCGCGACGGCGAGGAGTGGAAGGCGGAGAAGGTCATCACCATCCCCGCCGAGCCGGCGGACCCGGCCGACCTGCCGCCGGCGCTGGCCCCGTTCGGCGCCGTCCCGCCCCTGGTCACCGACATCGACCTGTCGGTCGACGACCGCATGCTCTACGTGTCCTGCTGGGGCATCGGGGAGCTCAAGCAGTACGACGTCTCCGACCCGGCGCACCCGCGCGAGGTCGGCTCCGTGCACCTCGGCGGTGTGGTGCGCCGGACGCCGCACCCGGCCCGCCCCGACTTCCCGCTCGCCGGCGGGCCGCAGATGGTCGAGGTCAGCCGCGACGGGCGGCGGATCTACGTCACCAACTCGCTCTACGGCGCCTGGGACGACCAGTTCTTCCCCGACGGCTGCGGCTCGTGGATGGCCAAGATCGACACCGACCCGGCCACCGGCGGGCTCACGCTCGACGAGCGGTTCTTCCCGCACGGCGACGACTGGCGCGGCCTGCGCCCCCACCAGACCCGCCTGCAGGGCGGCGACGCCTCGAGCGACTCCTACTGCTACCGCTGATCGGGCTTTCCGGGCGGCGGTGATGTGCGTCCGTGGCGGGTGTCCGGCCCGGAACCCGCCACGGACGCACATCACCCGCCCGCCGGCACCGCCCGCCGGGCCGCGCAGACCTGGAGGACCTCCCGCCCGACGCCTTCGGGATCCGTGGTCAGCCGCCGGTAGGTGAAACGCAGGACGACCCATCCGCACGCGGCGAGGGCGACGGCTCGGCGGGTGTCCCGCTCCCGGTCCTCGGGTGAGCCGTGGAACGCGGCGCCGTCGAGCTCGATCGCGATCCGCAGCCCCGGGATCGGTCAGGACGTCGCGGACGCCCCAGATCTCGAGCTCGCTGTGGCAGCCGGACTCGACCGGCCCGATCAGCTGCTGCAGGCTCGCCCTGCCCGGGAGCCCCCGGACGCCGGTGCAGTTCGGCGGCGAGCTGCCGGGGCCCGCGTCCTCCGGTCCCGCAGCACACCGCGCCCGGACAGGGGCGCAGCAGGCGACGGGCCCGCACCCAGCCGTCGACGCTGTGCCGGTCGGCCCGCCGCGCGAGGTCCGACGTCCGCATGACGCCCTCCGGGCCGAGCAGGGCGACCAGGTCGTGAGCCATGCCGTCACGCTGCTGCCGCCGGCTCCTGCGGCCCACGCCGTCGGCAGGTCTGTGGAGGACGACGTCACCCGTGGACGCCGGGCCTCAGCCCATCGCGGTGACCTTGTAGGGGGCACCGCTGCGGTCGTACGTCGTCCACTCGCCGACCTGGCGACCGCGGTCGAAGTGCCCGGAGCGGAGCATCGTCCCGTCGAGGCGGAACCACTCCCAGTAGCCGTCGGGCTGCCCGCCGACGACCCGCCCCCGCGCCCTGAGGGAGCCGTCGCGGTGGTGCTCCTCGTGCAGCCCGTCCTCGCCGAACTCCGCCCGTGGCATGCCCGGGAGGATGCCAGTCGACCACCGGAAAGCGTCGGTACCCGCCGTTAGCGTCGCGGGCATGACGGCTCCGAGGACCTATCCGCACGGGGTGACCTGCTGGATCGACACCGAGCAGCCCGACCTCGACGCGGCCGCCGCGTTCTACTCCGGCCTGTTCGGCTGGACCCTCACCGACGCGGTGCCGCCGGAGGCGCCCGGCTCGTACCTCGTCGCCACCCTCGACGGGCAGGACGTCGCGGCGCTCGCACCCGCCGCCGACACGCAGGCCCCGGCGTGGAACACCTACGTCGCCGTGGACGACGCCGACGCGACCGCCGCGGCGGTGCAGACCTCCGGCGGCGTCCTCGCCGTCCCACCGGCGGACGCCGGCCCGGGCGGCCGGGCGGCGGTGTGCGCCGACCCGCTCGGCGCGGAGTTCCGGCTGTGGCAGGCCCGCCGCCGGCCGGGCGCCCAGCTGACCAACGCGCCGGGCACCTGGAACTTCAGCGACCTGCACACCCCCGACCGGTCGACCGCGATGGCGTTCTACCGGCCGCTGTTCGGCTGGCGCGACGTCGACATGGCGATGGACGCCGGGACGATGCTCCAGGTCCCCGGCTACGGCGACCACCTGGCGGCGACCGTCGACCCGGGCATCCACGAGCGCCAGGCGTCCGCGCCGCCCGGGTTCGCCGACGTGATCGGCGGGCTCCTGGTCAGCGGTCCCGGTGAACCGGCGCACTGGCACGTCACCTTCAGCGTCGCCGACCGCGACGGGAGCGCCGCCACCGCCGAGCGCCTGGGCGCGACCGTGCTCGCCCGCGACGAGAACCCGTGGACCCGCACCGCGCTGGTGCGCGACCCGCAGGGCGCCGAGTTCACCGTCAGCCAGTTCACCGCGCCGGACGACTGGTGACGACGACGATGCCGGTCGGGTCGCAGGTCGAGGTGCCGGGCGCCCTGCGCTGGGCGGTCACCGACGGCGCTGCGGGCACCCACGCGGTGCCCGCGCCGGACGACCGCGAGGACGCGCGGCAGGTGCGTGAGCACTACCGGGGCGCCTTCTGGTGCAGCACCGAGGCCGGCGGCTGCGGCGGCAGGCTGCAGCTGGTGGTCGCCGGCCGGCTCCCCCGGTTCCGGCACGTCGACGACGGGCCGTGCCGCTTCGCCGACGGCGGTGCCGACGCCGCCCTCGCCTACGAGCACCTGCGCTACCAGCGCGCCGTCATGGCCTGGCTGGCCGCGCAGGGCCACCGCGGACGGGTCGAGAAGGTCCGCCGCCCGGACGGCCGCACCGACCTGCACGTCGTCGTGGACGGTCTCGCGGCCGCCGTCGAGGTCCAGCTCTCGCCGCTGCCCGACACCACCTGGCGGGAGCGCGACGACGCCGCGCGCACCCGGTTCCGGCAGGTCACCTGGCTCTACGGTCCCGCGGCGGAGGCCGCCGCGACCACCGAGGCGGCGGTGCGCGGGGTCGCCTTCGCGCTGCGCCGCCAGGGCGCCGGCCTCGCGGTGGGGGTCCGCGACGTCGACGGCCGGACGCGCTGGGTGCGGCTCGGCGCCTGCCGGCTGGGCGCCGACGGGTTCGTCGCGCCGGGCGTCGAGGAGGCCCGCGCCCTGCACGCCCGGCGCGCGGAGGAGCGGGCGCAGGTCGCCCGTCGGGCGGCCGGACGCCGGCGGGGCGCGGCACGGGAGTCCTGGGCGGAGCCGATGCTGCCGCTGCCGTTCGCGGGCTGAGGGGGATCGTCCGAGCGGACGGGGAGCGGGGGCCTGTTCGTCCTCCCACTCGAACGTATAGCGCACCCCGGGGCTTGCGGCAAGACCCGGGACGGGCCGCAGAATCGCCGGCCGAGGCCACCGCCTCGAGCCCGCGAGTCGCGAGGGAACTCCTTGATCACCACCGCTTTCGCCCTTCCCGACAACCTCTCCGCCAAGGCCGACCCGGCGCTGATCGCCGACGACGAGCAGCACTTCGCCGCGGTCGCCGAGAGCCTCGACCGGTCGATCGCCGAGCTGTCCGACCGCCTGGAGACCGAGCGCCGATCGCAGGGCCGCGGCGGCCAGGCCGCGCTGGACCGGGACCTGGAGGTCCACCGGCTCACCGCCCGCCTGCGCACCCTGCGCCGGTTCGGGCTCGACCTGTGCCTCGGGCGCATGGTCGGCGCGGACGGCGCCGAGCCCGTGTACGTCGGCCGGCTCGGGCTGACCGACAGCGACGGCCGCCGGCTGCTCGTCGACTGGCGCTCGCCGGCCGCCGAGCCGTTCTTCGGCGCCACCCACGCCTGCCCGATGGGGCTGGCGAGCCGCCGCCGCTACCGGTGGACCCGCGGGCGGATCACCGACTACTGGGACGAGGTGTTCACCCCCGACGGGCTGGTCGGGCACGCCGCCCTCGACGACCAGTCCGCGTTCATCGCCAGCCTGGGCAGCAGCCGTTCACCCCGCATGCGCGACGTGCTCGGCACCATCCAGGCCGACCAGGACGCGATCATCCGCGCGGGCTCGCAGGGGGCGCTGGTCGTCGACGGCGGCCCGGGCACCGGGAAGACCGTCGTCGCGCTGCACCGCACCGCCTACCTGCTCTACGCCGACCCGCGCCTCGGGCACCACCGCGGCGGCGTGCTGTTCGTCGGGCCGCACCAGCCCTACCTGGCCTACGTCTCCGACGTCCTGCCCAGCCTCGGCGAGGAGGGCGTGCAGACCTGCACCCTGCGCGGCCTCGTCCCCGAGGGCGCCGCCGCCGCGGAGGAGCGGGACCCGCGGGTGGCCGCCCTGAAGTCGTCGGCGGACATGGTCGCGGCCGTGGAGACGGCCGTCCGGTTCTACGAGGAGCCGCCCGCCGAGGGGATGACGGTCACCACCCCGTGGGCCGACGTCCGGCTCACCGCCGACGACTGGGCGGAGGCCTTCGACGCCACCGACTCCGGGACGCCGCACAACGAGGGGCGCGAGCAGGTCTGGGAGGCGATGCTGTCGATCCTCGTCGACAAGCTCGACGTGGACGACGACGACGTCCCGGACGGCGCGGTCCGCCGGTCGCTGGCCCGGGACCGGGAGCTGCGGGCGACCCTCGACCGGGCCTGGCCGCTGCTGGAGGCGGCCGACCTCGTCGGCGACCTGTGGTCGGTGCCGGCGTACCTGCGGACCTGCGCCCCCTGGCTGACGCCGGACGACGTCCGGTCCCTGCAGCGGGCCGATCCGCACGCCTGGACGGTGTCGGACCTACCGCTGCTCGACGCCGCCCGGCAGCGCCTCGGCGACCCGGGGGCGGCGCGGCGCAGGCGCCGGCAGGAGGCCGCCGCGGCGGTCGAGCGCGAGCGCATGGCGGGCGTCATCGACGAGCTGATCGCGGCCGACGACTCGGAGCTGCTGCTGATGACGAGCCTGCGCCACCACGACCTGCGCGACGCCCTGGTCGACGAGGGAGCGCTGCCCACCGCCGACCCCGACGTGCTCGCCGGCCCCTTCGCGCACGTCGTGGTGGACGAGGCGCAGGAGCTGACCGACGCGGAGTGGCAGATGCTGCGGCTGCGGTGCCCGTCCGGGAGCTTCACGATCGTCGGCGACCGCGCGCAGGCCCGGCACGGCTTTCCGGAGTCGTGGCAGGAGCGGCTCGAGCGCGTGGGGCTGGACCGGATCGCCCTGGCCTCGCTGACCATCAACTACCGCACGCCGGAGGAGGTCATGGCCGAGGCGGAGCCGGTCATCCGGGCCGCGCTGCCCGACGCCAACGTGCCGACCTCGATCCGCAGCAGCGGTGTCCCCGTCGTCCACGCGTCGGTGTCGGAGCTGCACTCGGGCCTCGACGCCTGGCTCGCCGAGCACGCCGAGGGGACGGCCTGCGTCATCGGCGCCCCGGCGTTCCGGGCGACGCCCCGGGTGCGGTCGCTGACCCCGGTGCTGGCCAAGGGGCTGGAGTTCGACCTCGTCGTCCTCGTCGACCCGCAGGACTTCGGCGAGGGCATCGAGGGAGCGGTCGACCGCTACGTCGCCATGACGCGGGCGACCCAGCAGCTCGTCGTCCTCACGAGCACCGCCCAGGGGACATGACCCGACGACGGAGGAGGAACCACCATGCCGGTCCGGCGGATGGACCACGTCAGCGTCGTCGTCGACGACCTCGCGGCCGCCACGGCCTTCTTCCTCGCGCTCGGCATGGAGCTGGAGGGCGAGGCGCCGATCGAGGGACCCGTGGTCGACCGCCTCAACGGGCTCGACGGCGTCCGGGTCGACATCGCGATGATGCGGACCCCCGACGGCCACGGCCGGCTCGAGCTGACGAAGTTCCACTCCCCCGAGGCGGTCAGCCCCGAACCGGAGAACGCACCGGGGAACGTGCTGGGCCTGCGCAGCGTGATGTTCGCCGTCGACGACCTCGACGCCACCCTGGCCGGCCTGCGCGCCCACGGCGCGCGGCTCGTCGGCGAGGTGGTGCGGTACCAGGAGGCCTACCGGCTCTGCTACGTCCGCGGCCCCGCGGGCATCATCGTCGCGCTGGCCGAGCAGCTCGGCTGACTGTGAGGCTGGCCGGGTCGTCCCTAGCGGATCACGTGGTGGCGGAGGAAGACGATTCCCGAGCCGAGGGGGCGGGTCTCGACCAGTTCGAGGTCCACCCGCTGCTCGCGCTGGGGGAAGAAGGGGATGCCCCCGCCGACCAGCACCGGGTAGACCCTGGGCCGGTACTCGTCGATGAGCCCGGCCGCGGCCGCCTCGGTGGCGAGGGTCGCGCCGCCGATCGCGATGTCGCCCTCCCCGGGCGCGGCCCGCAGCCGCTCGAGCTCCTGCGCCAGGCCACCGGAGGCCAGGCGGGCATTGCCCCGCACCGCCGACAGCGTCCTGGAGAACACGACCTTGGGCAGCGCCTTCCACAGTGCGGCGAACTCGCGCCGCGCGTCGACGGAGATCCCGACCTGCTCGAACAGCTCGTCGTGCGACGGGTCCTCGTCGGCGGTCTCCCAGTACAGCATCGACTCGTACAGCCGGCGGCCCAGGACGTGGACCCCGAGCTCCCGGATCTGGTCGGTGGCGAAGCGGAAGAGCTCGGGATCAGGGGGCGACCAGTCGAAGCCGCCGTCCGGCCCGACGATGTAGCCGTCGAGCGAGACGCCCATCTCATAGGTCACCCTGCGCACCACGATCCTCCTCGCTGTCGGCCTGCCCGTACGACCCCCTGGGGCCGCGGAACTCATCGCACCTCGACCTAGCCGGCGCCGCGGGCCGCAGCGGCGAACGCCTCCGCCGCCTCGGCGCCGTCGAGGGCGGTGTACCGCTGGACCCGCTCCCCCAGGCGCAGCTCGACCAGCACCTTGCGGCCGCCGCGCACCGCGACCTCACCCACCTCGGCCAGCGGCACCGAGGCGACGGACGGCTCGCCCAACAGCTGCGGCTGCACCAGCCACAGCCGGCCGTCGGCCACGGCGAACACGAGCACGCCGACGAGCCCGCGCCACGGGCCGGGGGTCGCCGCCCTGAGCACCGCCTGCGGCTGCCGCCCCTCCATGGCCAGCCGGCCGATGAGGAAGGCGCTGGCCGCGTCGGCACTCATGAACACGCGGCACAGCGTGTCAGGAGGTGGACGGCGGTGCTGTGGGTCCCCGCCGTCCAGCATGATCGGCCGGTGACCGACGACACCGACGTCAAGGACGTGCTGACCGCCGAGGACCGCCGCTACCGGGCGATGCTCGACGCCGACCTGGCCACGCTCGACGAGCTGTGCGCCGACGAGCTGAGCTACGCCCACTCCAGCGGCGTCCGCGACACCAAGGCGGAGTACTTCGAGAAGGTCCGCAGCGGCTACTACGTCTACCACCGCATCGACCACCCGGTGGAGCGCGTCGAGGTCGTCGGCGACACCGCGATCGTGGTCGGGCGGATGACCGCCGACATCCACGCCGGCGGGGTGGCCAAGACGATCGACAACCTGAGCCTGGCGGTCTGGTCACGTACGGTGAGCGGCTGGCGGCTGCTCGCCTACGCCCCGACGTCTTTGCCCAGCTGACACCCGGTGTTTGAGTGATCATGCACCCGTCCGGCGCAGGATGGGTGCATGGGCCCGAGCAGCCGGTCCTCCGGACGGCGGGTGCGGCGGACGCTGCTCGTCGTCCCCGCCGCCTCGCTGGTGGGCGCCGTGCTGCTCGGCTCGGCCGACGGGTCCACCGGCACCTCGGTCCTCTCGACCGCCCTCGTCCCGGTCTGCACGACCGAGCCGCACGTCCCCACGCCGCCGGTGGCGCGCCGCGCCGCTCCCCCGGCGGTCCCCCCGCCCGTGGCCGTCGACGCGGCCGCCGTCCTCGGC
Source organism: Blastococcus sp. SYSU D00669 (assembly GCF_054050715.1). Lineage (NCBI taxonomy): Bacteria > Bacillati > Actinomycetota > Actinomycetes > Geodermatophilales > Geodermatophilaceae > Blastococcus > Blastococcus sp. SYSU D00669. Next base: position 21,758 of record NZ_JBJGZV010000027.1, on the reverse strand, counting down.
CAGGTGCAGGCCGTGGCCGCCGCCGCGGGCGGGACCGTCACGGTCGTGGTCACCGACGTCCTCGGCCGGCAGGTGCTGGCCGGTCCGGACGCCGGGCGGCCGGTGCTCACCGCCTCGCTGGTGAAGCTGCTCGTCGTCGCCGAGGTGCTGGCCCGCTGGGGCGGCAACCCCCCGCCGGAGGACCGCGCCCTCCTCGAGCGCACCGCCGTCTCCTCCGACGACACCGCGATGAGCGCCCTGTGGGGGCGCCACGACGGCCCGGGCCTGGTCACCGCCGCGACCGCACGGCTCGGCCTGACCGGTACCTCCCCGCCGGCGGACCTGGACCAGTGGGGCGAGGCGCTGATGAGCGCGACCGACGTGGCCACCTTCCTCTCCCGCGTAGACGAGGCGTACGGGCCGGGGGTAGCCGGCCCGCTGACCGCGTGGCTGCGCGCGACCACGCCCACCGCGGCGGACGGCTTCGACCAGCGCTTCGGGCTGCTCGCCGCCGGGATCGCCGGACCGGTCGCCGCCAAGCAGGGCTGGATGTGCTGCGTCGACGGCCGCCGGCAGCTGCACTCGGTGGGGCTGCTGCCCGACGGCCGCGCCGTCGTCCTCCTCGGTGAGTTCTCCCCCGCCACGCCGTGGGCCGCCGCGGCCCGCGCTCTCGACGCCGCGGCCGCCGCGGTCGTGGCCGGCACCGCCGGCATCCCCGCGCAAGGCGGCTGAAGGGGTTGACCCGCACGCCGCACCTCCGGTCAGGTGGACGGCGTGCTGCATCGAGCCGGTAGGAGCAGGTGGACACCCCCGACGGGCGGGGAGCGGCCGCGGGTGGTGGTGGTCGGCGGCGGGTTCGCCGGCTTCTACGCCCTGAAGCGGCTGCAGCGCACGCAGCGGCGGCACGGCGCCGAGCTCGTGCTGGTCAACCCCACCGACTACCTGCTCTACAGCCCGCTCCTGCCCGAGGTGGCGACCGGCGTGGTCGAGGCCCGGCACATCGCGGTCTCGCTGCGGCGGGTGCTGCCCCGGGTGCGGCTGGTCCTCGGCCGCGTCGAGGACGTCGACCTCACCGGTCGCACCGTGGGCGTGGTCGCCCGGGACGGCTCCGCGATGACGCTGCCCTGGGACCGGCTGGCCCTCGCCCCCGGCTCGGTCACCCGCCAGTTCCCGATCCCCGGCGTCCCCGAGCACGGGCGCGGGATGAAGACGCTGGTCGAGGCGGTGTTCCTCCGCGACCACCTGCTCGAGCAGCTGGACCTGGCCGACGCGACGCCCGACACCCCCGCCGGCCGCGCCGAGCGCGCCGCCCGGCTCACCGTCGTCGCCGTCGGGGCCGGCTACACCGGCACGGAGCTCGTCGCCCAGACCCAGCGCTGGCTGCGCAAGATCGAGAGCCGGTGGAGCCGTACGCGGGCGCAGGACGTCCGGTGGGTGCTGGTCGACGTCGCGCCCGCGGTGCTGCCCGAGCTCGGCCCCGAGCTCGGCCGCCGGGCGCTGGAGCTGCTGCGCCGCCGCGGCGTCGACGTCCGGCTGCAGGTGTCGGTCGCCTCCGCCGACGAGGACGAGGTGCGGCTCACCGACGGCACGACCGTCCCCACCCGCACGCTGCTGTGGGGCGCCGGCGTGGTGCCCAACCCGCTGGTGGACCGGTTGGGGCTGCCCACCCGCCGCGGCCGCCTGGTGGTCGACGCCGACCTGTCGGTCCCCGGCGTACCGCACGTGTGGGCGGCCGGGGACGCCGCCGCCGTCCCCGACCTCGCCGCCGAGGCCGAGGCCGACACGCGCTCCGACACGCCGCCGACGGCGCAGCACGCGCAGCGCCAGGGCACGGTCATGGGCCGCAACATCGCGGCCGACCTCGGCGTCGGGAGGCCGAAGGACTACCGCCACAAAGACCTGGGGCTCGTCGCCGACCTCGGCGGCTGGGACGCCGTGGCCAAGCCGCTGGGCGTGCCGCTGACCGGCCCGCCGGCCAAGGCGGTCACCCGGGGCTACCACCTCTACGCCCTGCCCTCGACGCCCAACCGCGTCCGGGTCGCCACCGACTGGCTGTTCCAGACCATCCTGCCGCCGGAGTCGACGCAGCTCTCGGTCGTCCGCCCCGACGACGCGCGGATGGCGATCGCCCAGGGCCTGCCGCCCCGCGAGGCGGCGGGCTAGGCGAGAGCGAGCGCGCGCAGCGCGGTGCGGGCGGCGACCCCGCCCTCCTCCTCGGCGACGGCCAGCGCCCGCGGCACGTCGAGGTCGTCGAGCAGCGCCGCGAGGACGGCGTCCCCGCCGCGGCCCCCGCCGCGCCCGGCCGCCGCGTACAGCGACTCCAGGCGGGCCGCCGCGGCGTCGAGCCCCGCCGGCTCGAATTCCCACGCCGCGCCCCACGGCCGGTCGAGCAGCAGCAGCCGGACCGCGGCCGCCGGGTGCTGCTCGAGCAGGTCGGCGACCAGGGTGAGGTTGCCGGTCGACTTGGCCATCTTGGCGCCGCCCTGGCGCACGGCCCCCACGTGCAGCTGCCGGCGGGCGAACGGCGTCACCGACGCCGCCGCCTCGGCCATCGCCGCCTGGTAGGCGTGGTGCGGGAAGGCGAGGTCCTCCCCGCCGACCAGCACGTCGACCGACAGACCGAGCGTGGCGGTGGCCATCGCCGCGCACTCGGCGTGCCAGCCCGGCCGGCCCCAGCCCCAGGCGCTCGGCCACGCCGGGTCGGCCTCGCCCGACGGCCGCCACACCGGGACGTCGAAGGGGTCGTCCTTGCGCGGGTCGTCGGGGTCGTCGCCGAACTCGCGGGCCAGTTCCAGGGCGCGTTCGCGCGGCAGGCCGGAGCGCCCGGCCACCGCGGCCCCGCGGAACCAGACGGTGCCCTCCCGCTCGTAGGCCGTGCCGGCGGCGAGCAGGGCGACGGCGAGGTGCTGCACGTGCGGCACGTGGTGCCGGGCGCGCGGGCTGTGCGTCGGGCGGTGCACGCGCAGCGCCTGCATGTCGCGCTCGAACAGGAACTCCTGGCTGAGCGCGAACTCGTCGTAGTGGCGGCCGCGGGCGTCGGCGGCGCGGGTCAGCACGTCGTCGACGTCGGTGACGTTCCGCGTCGTGACGACGTCGGCGCCGGTCGCGCCCAGCACGGCGGCGAGGACGTCGGACCAGACGAAGGTGGCCGCGTGCCCGAGGTGGGTGACGTCGTAGGGGGTGATGCCGCAGGTGTACACGCGGGCCGTGCCGAGCACCGGGAGCGCCGATCCGCCCAGTCGCAGCGAGGTCGTCGGGACCGCCCGGTCCGCGCCGGTCACCCGTCCCGCGGAGCCCACCACGCCGGACGAGGGCACCAACCGCGCAGTCATGACCTCATCCTGCCGGGGACACGCCGGGCGGTGACGTCCGGCCCTGGCTGGTACCGGACGGTTCCGGTAACACTGGTCCATGACCGCCGCGGCCGAGCCCCCGTCGCTGCTGCTGCACACCGTCGAGAACCTCGCGGAGTTCCACCGCGAGCACGAGAAGTTCTACGCCGCCGCCCCGCGCGAGCAGGCCGTCGTCCTCCAGCGCCACGCCAGCACCCTGCACGCCGTGGCCGACCGCACCGCCGCCGAGCTGGCCGGCGTCCTGTTCCTCGAGGGGCAGGGCGCGCCGCCGGGCCTGGCCGCGCTGCGCCGCGAGGTGCGCACGCTCGGCGTCGAGGACGTCGCCACCGGCGAGTGGATGACCAAGGCGATGCAGGCCGCGTGGACCACCGCGGCCGCGCTGCTGGACATCGCCCCGCTCGACGACCTCCTGGGCGAGCGCCACCGGATCGTCGCCAACGACTGGCAGGCCGCCGGCGCCACCGTCGTCGCCGGCCGGCTGCTCGAGCGGGCGGCCGACGTGCTCGACCGGCTCGACCCCGGCGCCGACGGCGACCCGCCGGCCGCCGGGCGCACGCCGCCGCTGCTGCACTCGGCGGCCGAGCTGATCGCCCGGGCGGCCGACCTGCTCGGCGAGTCCGCGGGCCTGGTGCAGGACAACGAGCGGCGGTGGCGGGTCTTCCACGACCGGGTGGCCGCCCTGCTGGCGGTGCCCCCGCCGGCCGAGCCGCCGGCCGAGGTCTCCTAGTCCCGGGCGTCGAGGCGGTCGAGCAGGTCGCCGGCGGCCTGCTCGACCGCCTCGTGCCCGTTCTGGCTGGCCCGCTGCTTGGCGTGGATGAGCGCCGCCCGGTTGACCGTCCGGAAGTCCCCGTAGGGGAACGCGAAGCGGCCCTTGGTCTCCTCGCTCGCCCCGGGGTCGACGGCGAGGTGCCAGGCGGCGAACTCCTCCCACCCCTTCTCCTCGATGACCTCGTTGCCCTGCTCGGTCGACGGCGCGGCGGTCGACCACTCGGTGCCGGTGTCGACGTCGCCGCCGTCGATCAGCTCCCGCGCGCGGCGCACGGCTGCCTGGTTCACCTCGTAGTCGGGCATGCCGATCCCCCTACCCCGTGACGGGCAGGAGCAGCCGGGAGGCGCCGGAGCCCAGCGTGAGCGTGCGGTGCGAGGGCTTGAGCGAGCTGCCGGTGGCCGGGTCCTCGCCGGTGCCGAGGTTGCGGGCCCACCGCGGCAGCGAGCCGCCGGCGACCTGCAGGCGCAACCGCGAGCCGGCGCGGAAGCGGTGGGCCAGCGCGTCCAGCTCCAGCCGCACCGTGCCGCTCGCCGCCGCCGGGTCGAGCCGGCGGAACCCGTCGCCGACGTTGCGCGAGCGGCCCTTCGCGTCCACCTCGCACAGCCGCACGAACAGGTCGGCGTGCGGGTTGTCGGTGGTGTGCGCGAGCTCGACCACCGGGACGCCGACGACCTCCAGCGGCTCGGTCAGCACCGGGCCGGTGAAGGTCACGACGTCGTCCCGGGCCTCGAGCCGCGCCTGGTCGACGTAGCCGCTCCCGGCACCGAGCAGCCGGCCACCGACGGTGGGCGTGGGGAAGGACGGGTCGTAGGTGAAGGTGGCCGGCGCGGCGTCGGCGGCCGCTGGCTCGTCGCCCAGGCCCCCGCCGGGCTGCAGGAAGACCACCCGCTCGCGTGCGACCGGCGGCCAGGAGGGCAGGTGCCGCCACTCCCCCGCGCCGGTCACGTGCAGGTGCACCGGGGACTCCCGGCGGCGGGTGCCGGCGCCGGCGAGGTGCTCGGCCAGCCAGTCGAGCGTCTCCCGCGTGACCACGGCGCCGCCCTTGGTGAGCACCTCGGTGTGGGTCCAGGGGCCGACGGTCAACGCCACGTCGACGTCGCGGTCGCGCAGCCGCGCGTACTGCTCCAGCGTCTGCTCGAGGAAGAGGTCCTGCCAGCCGCCGACGAGCAGGACCGGCACGGCCACCCGGTCGAGGGCGGCCGAGAGCCGCATCGGCGTCCAGTGGTCGTGGTTGGCCGCGGTGTGCGCGACCCAGTCGCGGTACCAGGGCGCCCCGCCGGCGAGCACCCGCTCGCCCGCCTCGACCAGCGGCACGTCGTGCAGCGCGGCGCGCAGCCGGCGCGGCGCGGTCGCCTGCCGGACGATCCCGCGCAGCGCGCTGCCGTCCTCCTGGTGGGCGACCATGTCGCTCCAGCCGAGGAAGTCGTCGAGCTTGAACGACCCGGCGCCGTGCACGCTCTGGTGGAAGTCGTGCGGGCCGACCAGCACCACCGCGGCGGCGAGCTCGGGCGGCGGGTCGGCCATCAGCGCCCACTGGGTGAAGCCGAGGTAGGACAGCCCGAGGGTCGCGAACCGGCCGCCGAACCACGGCTGCTCCCGCAGCCAGGCGACGGTGTCGGCGCCGTCCTCGATCTCGTGCTGCATGGGCTCGAAGCCGGTGCCGGAGCCGAACGTGCCCCGGACGCTCTGCAGGACGACGTGGTAGCCGCGCTCGGCGTAGAGCCGGGCGAACCCCAGGGGCCAGACGCCCTTCCGGCCGTAGGGCCCGCGCACCAGCACGGTGCCCCGCGCCTGCCCGGTGGGAGCGTAGTGGTCGGCGAGCAGCTCGACGCCGTCACGCATCGGCACCCGCACGTCGGGGGTGACGGTGTAGTCGCCGGCCGGCGGCGGGAGCCGGAGGGCCCGGCCGAGCGCCCGGTCGACGAGCCGGCCGGGGCGGCGGCGGGGCCGGGCGGGGGTGGGCGGGGTTCCGGTCACGGACGGCGTCTCCTCGGGGTGCGACGGTGCACTGGGTGCATCCTGACCCGAGGGGGCGCACGGCGTCGACCGACCCGGGGGGCGTGGCGCAGGATGCCGCCATGGAACCGACGTTCTCCGCCGGGACGACCGCCGCCGTCGCCCGCGCGCGCCAGCACTCGGTCGGCGACCTGCTGCACCGCACCGCCCGCCGGTACCCCGACAAGCTCGCCGTCGTCGCCGGCGACCTGCGGGTGACCTACGCCGGGTTCGACACCGCGGTGAACCGCACCGCGCACGCGCTGGCCGACCGCGGCCTGGCCAAGGGCGACCGGCTGGCCCTGCTCTCGCACAACTGCTGGCAGTTCGCCGTCCTGGCCTTCGCGACCGCGAAGCTGGGCGTGGTGCTGGTGCCGGTCAACTTCATGCTGGGCCCCGACGAGATCGCGTTCATCCTGCGGCACTCGGGTGCCCGCGGGATGGTCGCCGAGGACGCGCTCGCGCCCACGGCGGAGAAGGCGCTCGCCGCGGCGGGCCTGGACGACGGGCTGCGCGGCTGGATCGGGCGGTCCGGCGCGGCGCCGGCCGACGGCTGGGAGGACGTCGACCCGTGGTGGCGTGAGGGCGACGACTCGGCCCCCGACGTCGCCGTCGCCGACGACGACCCGCTGCGGCTGATGTACACCTCGGGCACCGAGTCCCGCCCCAAGGGCGTGATGCTCTCCAGCCGCTCGCTGGTCAGCCAGTACGTCAGCTGCGTCGTCGACGGCGGGATGAGCGCCGACGACGTCGAGGTGCACGCGCTGCCGATGTACCACTGCGCCCAGCTCGACTGCTTCTTCTCCGTCGACGTCTACCTGGGCGCGACCAGCATCATCCTGCCCGCGCCCGACCCGGCCGCCCTGCTCGCGACCATCGCGCGGGAGGGGGTGACGAAGCTGTTCTGCCCGCCGACGGTGTGGATCTCGCTGCTGCGGCACCCCGACTTCGACACCACCGACCTGTCCAGCCTGCGCACCGGCTACTACGGCGCCTCGCCGATGCCGGTGGAGGTGCTGCGCGAGCTGCAGCGCCGGCTGCCCGACGTGCAGCTGTGGAACTTCTACGGGCAGACCGAGATGGCGCCGTTGGCGACGATCCTCCGGCCGCACGAGCAGCTGGAGCGGGCCGGTTCGGCCGGCCGCGCGGCGCTCAACGTCGAGACCCGGCTGGTGGACGACGACGGCGTCCCGGTGCCGCCCGGGCAGGTCGGCGAGATCGTGCACCGCAGCCCGCACGCGGCCCTGGGCTACCACGCCGACGAGGAGAAGACGGCCGAGGCCTTCCGCGGCGGCTGGTTCCACTCCGGCGACCTCGGGGTGATGACCGAGGACGGCTACCTGTCGGTCGTCGACCGCAAGAAGGACATGATCAAGTCCGGCGGGGAGAACGTGGCCAGCCGCGAGGTCGAGGAGACGATCTACGAGCTCGACGGCGTCGCCGAGGTGGCGGTGTTCGGCATCTCCCACCCGTACTGGGTCGAGGCGGTGACCGCCGTCGTCGTCCCCAAGGCCGGGGCGGCGCTCACCGCGGACGACGTGCGGGCGCACGCGCGGGCCCGGCTGGCCGGCTACAAGCGGCCGAAGTACGTCGTCCTGGCCGACGGGCTGCCGAAGAACCCGAGCGGGAAGATCCTCAAGCGCGAGCTGCGCCAGGCCCACGCCGGCCTGGCCGCCGAGGAGGACGCGTGAGCACGCACCTGGTGCTCGAGTACACCCTCGTCGACGACTACCTCGACCGCCGGCCGGCGCTGCGCGACGAGCACCTGGCGCTCGCGCGGGCCGCGCGCGAGCGGGGCGAGCTGCTGCTCGCCGGCGCGCTGCCCGACCCCTGCGACCGCGCGCTGCTGATCTGGACGGCGCCGCGCGAGGTGGTGGAGGCGTTCGTGCAGCAGGACCCGTACGTCCGGCACGGGCTGGTGACCGCCTGGACGGTCCGCGACTGGGACGTCGTCGTCGGCTGACCTCCGCTGTCGGCGCCGAGAGCGGGGGTCAGCGGTATCAGCGGCGGCTATACCGCGGTGCTCACCTCGCCCAGGGCCTGCTGCGCCGCCCGGGCGACGAGGTCGCGCAGGTAGGCGTGCTCGGGGTCGTCGTCGAACACCGGGTGCCACCACATCGCCTCGAGCAGCGGCCCCACCTCGACCGGGGGCGGCAGCGCCCGGATACCCAGGTTCAGCGGCAGCAGCTCGAACAGCCGGCGCTGCAGCAGCGCGATCCGGTCGCTGCCGGCGACCAGCCCGGGCACGGTCAGGAAGTTCTCGGTGATGACCTGCACGTGCGGCTCGATGCCCCGCATCCGCATCTGCCGCTCGGCGGGCGTCGCCGCCGTCGGCCCGTGGAAGGTGACCACCCACGGCAGCGTCTCGAGGTGCTCGACGGTGAGCCCGCCGTCGACGACGGGGTGGTCGGCGGCCACGACGCAGACCCACTCGTCGCGGTAGAGGTCGCGGTGCGACAGGCCGGTGACGAAGCCGTGCGGCAGCACCAGCAGGTCGGTGGTGAGCATGAGCTGGTCGGCGCGGTCGACCGCCGACGGCGTGTTCGCCGTCAGCCGCAGCCGGGCGTGCGGCGCCTCCTCGGCCAGCAGTTCGGCCACCGTGTCGCCGAGGACGGCGACCCAGTAGTCGCTGACCAGGAAGGTGAACTCCCGCGTCGAGGAGGCGGGGTCGAACTCCGGCTGGGCCGTGAACACCCGCTCCACCCCGGACAGCGCGATCCGGGTCAGCTCCTTGAGCTGCACGGCCAGCGGGGTGAGCCGGTACTCGTTGCCCACCCGGGTGAGCAGCTCGTCGCCGAAGTGCCGGCGCAGGCGGGCGAGCGAGGCCGACAGCGCCGGCTGGGACAGCCCCATCTGCGCCGCCGCCCGGGTGACGCTGCGCTGCTGGAGCAGGGCGTCGAGGGAGACGAGCAGGTTGAGGTCCAGGCTCGCCAGGTTCACGCGGACACGCTATCGACGCCGCTGATGGCTGTCATCACACATCTCGTCTTCCCAACCCCTTCGGGAGACCGGACTGTGGTGTGCGTCGCTTCGAGGAGGATCCGACGTGCCGTCGCACAGCCCCATCACCCCCGCCGATCTCGACCGCTCCGACCCGGAGGGGGCGATCGCCGCCGCCGCCAAGCGCTGCTCCAACTGGGGCCGCTGGGGCGCGGACGACGTGCTCGGCACGCTGAACTTCCTGGACGACGCCAAGCGCCTCGAGGGCGCCCGGCTGGTCCGCCGCGGGGCCAGCTTCTCGCTGTCGCAGCGCTTCGACATGGACGGCCCGCAGAAGGGCTGGCGGCGGCGCACCAACCCGGTGCACACGATGCTCGACACCGGCACCGACGCCGAGCGCGGCGTGCAGGGCTTCCCGCACGGGATCGGCGGCGCCGACGACGTCATCGCGATGCCGCTGCAGGCCTCCACCCAGTGGGACGGCCTCGGCCACATCTTCGACCACGGCATGGCCTGGAACGGCCGCCGCGCCGGCGACGTCGTCACCAGCGACGGCGACAAGGTCACCGGCATCGAGACCACCGCCGCGCTGTTCGCCGGCCGCGGGGTGCTGCTCGACGTCGGCCGCGCGATCGGCGACGACGGCGAGCTGCCCGACGGCTTCGCCATCACCACCGAGCACCTCGAGGCCACCATCGCCGCCCAGGGCGGGTCGGCCCGGGTCGGCCGCGGCGACCTGCTGCTGGTGCGCACCGGCCGGCTGACCCGCGCCCGCCGCGATCTCGCCGAGGGCCGTGGCTGGGGCGACTACGCCGGCGGCGCCGCCCCCGGCCTGTCGTTCACCACCGCCGACTGGCTGCACGGCACCGAGATCGCCGGCGTCGCCACCGACACCTGGGGCTTCGAGGTGCGCCCGAACGAGTTCGACGTCGCGTTCCAGCCGCTGCACCAGGTCGCCATCCCGAACATCGGCCTGTTCATCGGCGAGATGTGGGACCTCGACGCCCTGGCCGCCGACTGCGCCGCCGACGGCCGGTGGGACTTCTTCCTCACCGCCGCCCCCCTGCCCGTGACCGGCGCCGTCGGCGCCCCGGTCAACCCGATCGCCGTCAAGTAGGAGCTCCCGTGACCGCCGTCAACTCCGTCCTCGTGGTCGGCGCCGGCCTCGCCGGCGCCGGTACCGCCATCCACCTCGCCGCGCGCGGGGTCGCCGTCGACCTGGTCGAGATCAAGCCCGAGGTGGCCGCCCTCGGCTCCGGCATCACGCTGCAGGGCAACGCGCTGCGCGAGCTGCGCTCCCTGGGGGTGTGGGAGCAGGTGCAGGCCGCCGGCTACGCCTTCGACGTCACCGGCATCCGCGCACCCGACCCGAACGGCACCGTCGTCGCCGAGATCCCCGACGCCAAGACCGGTGGCCCCGACGTGCCCGCCGTCATGGGCATGCCGCGTCCCGAGCTGGCCAGGATCCTCGCCGACCGGGCCGCCGAGGTCGGCGTCAAGCTCCGCTTCGGCACCACGTTCACCGAGCTGAGCCAGGACGAGACCGGCGTCGACGTCACGTTCTCCGACGGCTCGACCGGCCGCTACGACCTGGTGGTCGGCGCCGACGGCGTCCGCTCCTGGACCCGCCGGGCGCTGGGCATCAACCTGGAGACCAGGTCGGTCGGCATGGGCATCTGGCGCGCCTTCGGGCCCCGCCCGGCCAGCGTCACCCGCACCGACCTGTACTACGGCGGCCCGTCGTTCATCGCCGGCTACTGCCCCACAGGTGAGAACTCGCTCTACGCCTACATCGTCGAGCCCGCCCAGGACCGCAGCGCGCTCTCCCCCGAGGAGCAGCTGGCCACGATGAAGGAGCTCTCGCAGGCCTACCACGGTCCGTGGGACGAGATCCGCGAGACGCTCACCGACCCGAGCCGGGTCAACTACACGTGGTTCGAGACCCACGTGCTCGACGTGCCGTGGAACCGCGGCCGCGTGGTGCTCATCGGCGACGCCGCGCACACCTGCCCGCCCACCATCGCGCAGGGCGGGGCCATGGCCCTGGAGGACGCCGTCGTCCTCGCCGAGCTGCTCACCGACCGCGACGCGCTCGACCAGGACCTGTGGGACGCCTTCCACGCCCGGAGGTTCGAGCGCGCCAAGACCGTCGTCGACGCGTCCAACCAGCTGGCCCAGTGGCAGCTCGACCACGTCCAGGGCGACATCCCGGGCCTCGTGCGCTCGATCGCCATGCTCACCAGCCAGCCCGCCTGAAGGAAGAACCACCGATGACCCAGCGCCTGATCACCCACCTGCGGCACGTCGACCTCGCCGTGCCGGACCTGCGCAAGCAGGAGGACTTCTTCACCAACACCTGGGGCCTCAAGGCCGAGCACAGCGACTCGGGCCTGACGTTCCTCGCCGCCGAGGGCTCGCCGGAGCAGTACGTCGTCCGGCTGCGCGAGTCGGCCGACAAGCGGATCGACCTGATCTCCTTCGGCGCCGCGAACGCCGCCGACGTCGACACCCTGGCCGCGCGCATGGCCGCCGAGGGCGTGCAGCTCGTGCACGAGCCCAAGGACCTGCAGACCCCCGGTGGCGGCTACGGCTTCCGGTTCTTCGACAACGAGGGCCGCACCGTCGAGGTCAGCTCCGACGTCGCCGTGCGCCAGCACCGCAAGATCGAGGAGGGCGAGTCCATCCCGGTCCGCCTCTCGCACGTGGTGATCAACTCGGCCAACCCCGAGCAGACGGTCGCCTTCTACGAGAAGCACTTCGGCTTCGCCCTCTCCGACACCCTCATGCACCCGCGGATGGGCAGCATGATGTGGTTCCTGCGGACCAACGCCTGGCACCACTCGATGGCGATCGCCCGCGGCCCGCACCCCGCCCTGCACCACGCGAGCTTCGAGATGCGCGGCATCGACGAGTACATGCGCGGCACCGGCCGCCTGCTGCGCGCCGGCGTCGAGAAGATCTGGGGCCCGGGCCGGCACATGGCCGGCAACAACACCTTCAGCTACTTCCTCGACCCGCACGGCAACACCGTCGAGTACACGACGGAGCTGGAGGAGGTCGACGAGGACACCTGGCACCCGCACGTCTACGACTTCACCCAGCCCGAGGTCTCCGACCAGTGGGGCACGGCGAACGCGATGAACGAGTTCGTCGCGCAGAAGTCGTTCAACGACCCGGACAAGGGCCTGTTCGTGGCCCCTCCGGTCTGAGAGCAGGGCCCGTCCGATGCGGTTCGCCACCTGGGAGGACGGCGGGATCGTCACCGCCGGCGTCGTCGGCGAGCACGGGCTGCACGCCCTGCCCGCCGACGTCACCGTGCTCGACCTCGTGCGCGCCGGCCTGCCGGCCGCCCTCGACGCCGGGACGGCGGCCTTCTCGGCGCCGCCGGTCCCGGTCGAGGAGGTCCGGCTGCTGCCGCCGCTGCAGGCGCCGACCGTGCGCGACTTCGTCGCGTTCGAGGAGCACGTCGAGGGGGTGCGCAAGGCGATCGACGGGCAGGCCGGCGTGGTCGCCGAGTGGTACCAGGCGCCGACGTTCTACTTCACCAACCCGTACGCCCTCGTCGGCGCGCACGACGACGTCGCGGTGCCGCCGGGCTCGCAGCGCTTCGACTTCGAGCTCGAGGTCGCCGTCGTCGTGGGGCGGGACGGGACGTCGTTGACGCCCGAGGCCGCCCGCGACCACGTGTTCGGCTACACGATCCTCAACGACTGGTCGGCCCGCGACCTGCAGGCCCGGGAGATGAAGGTCAACCTGGGCCCGGCCAAGGGCAAGGACTCGGCCACCACCCTCGGGCCGTGGCTGGTCACCGCCGACGAGCTGGAGCCCTACCGCGACGACGAGGGCTTCCTCGCCCTGGACATGCGGGTGTCGGTGAACGACGTCGAGATCGGCCAGGACCTGCTGTCCAACATGGGCTGGCCGTTCGAGGAGCTCGTCTCCTACGCCTCCCGCGGCACCTGGGTGCGCGCGGGCGACGTGCTGGGCTCGGGCACCTGCGGCAACGGCGGCTGCCTGGCCGAGCTGTGGGGCACCCGCGGCGACGCCGCTCCCCCGCCGCTGCAGCCGGGCGACGTGGTGGAGATGACCGTCGAGGGGCTCGGCACCATCCGCAACCGGGTCGTGGAGGGCCTCGAGCTGCCGCCGGTGCGCCCCGCGCGGCAGCGGTCACGGGCCCGCAAGCGCCTGTCGTGAGCGGGCTCGGGGGGAAGGTCGTCGTCGTCACCGGTGCCGGGCAGGGCCAGGGGGCGGCCGAGGCGCGCCTGCTGGCCGCCCAGGGCGCCACGGTGGTCGGCTGCGACCTGAAGCCCGAGCCGGTCGAGGAGCTGCCGGGTGTGGGGTACCGGCAGCTCGACGTCACCGACGCCGCCGGCTGGGCGGCGCTCGCCGACGACCTGCGCGCGCGCCACGGCGCCGTGCACGGGCTGGTGGCCAACGCCGGCGTCACGTGGCGGGCGCGGCTGACCGACCTGGATCCGGCCGACCTGGCCCGGGTCTCGGAGGTCAACGTCACCGGCACCCTGCTCGGCATCCAGGCGCTCACCCCCCTGATGACCGGCGGCGGCTCGATCGTCGTCGTCGGCTCGGTCGCCGCGCTGACCGGCCACTACCCGGTGGCCTACACCGCGTCGAAGTGGGCGCTGCGCGGGCTGGCCAAGGCCGCCTGCCTGGAGCTGGGCCCGCGCGGCATCCGGGTCAACACCGTGCACCCCGGCTACATCGAGACGCCGATGACCACCTCGGCGGCGCCGGCGTTCCGCGCCGCCAACGTCGCGGAGACCCCGCTCGGCCGCACCGGCACCGTCGACGAGGTCGCCCCGCTGGTCGCCTTCCTGGTCGGCGACGACGCCTCGTTCATCACCGGCGCCGAGATCCCCGTCGACGGCGGCCTGACCGCCCACGGCGGCGTCAAGTCGATCAGCGACGCCGTCCGCGCCGCTGTCTGAAGAACCACCGCGAGAGGAACGCACGTGTTCGAGTACTTCCCCACCGGCCCCTACACCTACAACCTCAGCGTCGTCGCGACGCTGAACTCCGGTGGGCTGATCGACGAGGTCGACCGCGCGTGCCGGCCGATCCGCGAGGCGGCCGCCGGCGGGGAGGACGCCGGCACCCCGGCGTTCCTCGCGGCCTGGACGAAGCTGACCGACCAGCTCGTCGGCCAGGCCGAGGAGGCCGAGAAGGCCGGGCACACCCGCACCGCCGGCCAGCTGTACTTCCGGGCCAGCAACTACCTGGCCCAGGCCGAGCGCATGCTCGCCCACTCCGACCCCGACCGGATCCCGACCTACAAGCGGCTGCTCGAGCTGGCCCAGAAGGCCTTCGACACCCACAGCCCGTCGGTCACCCGGGTCGCGATCCCCTACGAGGGCACCACCCTGCCGGCCTACTTCTCCGCCGCCCCCGGCGACGGCCCGAAGCCGGTGGTCGTCCTGGTCAACGGGCTGGACTCCACCAAGGAGCACATGTACAGCTCCGACCACTGGCAGGAGCTGGCCGCCCGCGGCATCTCCTGCCTCATGCTCGACCAGCCCGGCACCGGCGAGGCGCTGCGGCTGCAGGGGCTGACCGCGCGGATCGACACCGAGGTGTGGGCCGGCGCCGCCGTCGACTACCTGGAGACCCGCGACGACGTCGACGCCGGCCGGATCGGCATCGTCGGCTGGTCGCTGGGCGGCTACTACTCCCCCCGCGCCGCCGCCTTCGAGAAGCGCCTGGCGCTGTGCGTGGCCTGGGGCGCCAACCACGACTGGGGTGCGGTGCAGCGCCGCCGCCGCGAGCGCGAGGGCGAGCGCCCGGTCCCCCACTACTGGGAGCACGTGCTGTGGGTGTGGGGCCAGGAGGGCGACGAGAACCACCTCGACGCGTTCCTCGAGTTCGCCGATGGCGTCCACCTCGACGGTGTGGTCGAGAAGATCACCGTGCCGTTCCTCATCGCCCACGGCGCCAACGACCGGCAGATCCCGCTGGAGTACGCGCACCGCTCCTACGAGCAGGCGGTCAACTCCCCCAAGCGCGAGCTGCGCGTGTTCACCCCCGAGGAGGGCGCGACCGAGCACATCGGTCTCGACCACCTGCCCTACGTGAGCACCTTCATCGCCGACTGGGTCGCCGACACCTTCGCCGAGCTGGGCCGGGAGGGCTGACGGCCGTGCGGATGGTCTTCGTGAACCTGCCGGTGACCGACCTCGCGGCCGCGCGGGACTTCTACACCGGCCTCGGCTTCGGCGTGCACGAGCGCTTCTCCGACCAGGGCAGCGCCGCGATCACCGTCGACGAGAGCATCGTGCTCATGCTGCACACCCGGGACCGGTTCGCCGACCTCGTGCCCGGCGAGATCGGCGACCCCGCGCAGGCCACCACGGTGGTCCACCGGCTGACGGCCGACAGCCGCGAGGAGGTCGACGACCTGGTCGCCCGCGCCCTGGCGGCGGGCGGCCGGCCGTGGCTGCCGGCCCAGGACGGCGAGTCGTCCTACACCGGCAGCTTCACCGATCCCGACGGCAACGCGTGGGAGGTCAGCTGGCTCGACCAGCTGCACACCATCTGAACCGCGGTCACCCGGCCGCGGGCTCGGCTCCCAGGCCGGACAGCTGGCCCAGCTGGGCCAGGAAGTCGGCCATGTTCCAGCAGTCGTGGTTCTCGGCGATCCGCCCGTCCCGGAGCCGCCCGGTCGACACACCCCGCAGGGAGAAGCGGTTGCCCGTGGCCGGCAGGCCGAACTCCGGATCGGCCCGGTCCTTGGTGCCCTCCAGGACCCGCTCGACGGCGTAGCCGTCGCCGGCGACGAGCACCCGGCCGGTGCTGATCCGGTAGGTCGGTGGACACCCGCTCCTCCAGGGAGCCCGACATCCGCGCGACGTCCGCGTGCCCCTGCTCCTTCGAGCCGTGCCACGTCCTCGTACACGACGTCGTCGGTCATGCAGCGCAGCATCCGCGGGACGTCGTGGGCGTCCTGCGCGTCGACCAGCTCGCGGACGACGGCGACCGCGCTCTCGTCCCCCTCGGCCATGCCGGCCTCCCACCGCCACGTGGCCGCGGACGGTTCGCGCACCAGCGGATCGGACGGGAGGGCCGGAAGGGGCCCGCCCGTGACCCACCGTCACGTCGCACCGGGGAGTCCACCCGATCGGGTGCCCGGATCCGGACTGCGAGGTGCCGGAACCCTTCCTACGCTGATCGTGACCGACCAGCCACGCAGCGTGGAGGGGGTGCGCATGGCCGACGTCCCGCGCTGGCTCGGCCGTGCCCTGCTCCTCGGCGCGCTCGCGGTCGCGTTCTGGCTGGCCGGCAGCGCGTCCGCGTCGGCCGAGGAACGCCCGGCCGAGCCGCTGCCGGCGCTCCTGGCGGCGCCGCTCGACGCGGTTCCCGCCGTGGTGCACGACGTCGTCGACCTCGCCTCCTCCGCCGTCCTCGAGCCGGCCGTCGAGGTGCTGCCTCCTGCCGTCGGCGAGCCCGTGTCGGCGCTGGCCGGCAGCCTGGTGACCGTTCCGGACCGCCTGACCGACGAGGTGCAGCCCGGCAACCCGCCGCTGCCCGTGGCGGTGCCCGTGGCGGTGCCCGCGGCCCCGGTCGCGGCCGAGCCCCTCACCCCGGCGGGGGCCGCGCCGCTCCCGGCGCCGGACGCCGTCGCGCCCGCGCCGCAGCACCCGGGCACGCCCGTGACTCCCGCCGCGCCGGCCGCCGCGCCGCTCGCCGAGGCCGGCGGCGCTCCCGCGACGCCGTCGCCGGCCGCACCGGTCCCCGCCCTCCCCGCGGCCGGCGACGGCACCCGCACCACCTCCTCCGGCGGCTCGGACACCGGCCCTGCCGCCGTCCCGGGCGCGACCACCGACGTCCCGGCGCCGACCGGGACCGACCGATCGGGCACCTCGTCCGACGCCCCCCGCGGCGTCGTCGTCGACCCCACTTTCTCCCCCGACTGAGTGGCGCCCGGCCGGCCTCCTGGCCGGCACGGCGCACCCCCGGTCCTCGGCGACCGGTCCCACTCAGACCTGGAGGAAGAAGTCATGCACGCATGGATGAGGCGGGGCCTGCAGACGGCCCTGCTCGCCGGTGGCCTGCTGGCCGTCGGCACCGGGGTCGCGGCGGCCGACGAGAACGACGTCGCCGCCGAGGCCGCCGGAGCGATCGCCACCGTCCCCGTCGCCGACGGGGCCGTCCTCGACGTCCCGCTGCTGGCCGGCACGGACGGCGACCTGGACGTCGCCGGGCTGCTGGAGGTCCACGAGGCCACCGGGTCGCCCGACCCGCAGGGCGACCTGGCCGTGACCGTCCCGGTGCACACCGCCGGGGCGGACCGCGCCACCGGGACGACGGTGTCCACCCCGCTGGTGCGCGGCGACGCGACCGGGCCGCGGCAGGACGCCGTCGTCCTGCCGGTCAGCGCCGAGGCCGGCGTGCCGACCACGGTCACGCTGCCGGACCGGTCGGGCGCCGGCGAGGAGGAGCGCGAGGACCTGCTCGTGCTCCCGCTCGACCTGCTCCCCGGGTTCGGCGACGACCTGCTGGCCGGCACCACGGTCGACCTCGACCTGGCCGACCTGCTCGGCTCGGACGGCGGCGCGGTGATCGGCGTCCCGGTGAACGAGGGCCGCGACGGCCTGCTCGGCGACGTCCTGGTGCAGGTCACGCTGCCGTTCCCGGGCCACGGCCACGGGACCGGGGACGGCGACGGGCCCGGGGACGGCGACGGGCCCGGGAACGGGGACGGGCACGGGCCCGGCACGACCCCCGGGACGGGGACCGGCGGCGGGGACGGCGGCGGGGACGGCGCGACGCCGCACGGGAACGGCTCGGGTGGCGACGGGACGCCCGGCGACGGGCTGCTCTGCACCGACCCGGCGGAGGCACCCGTCGCCCCGGCCGGCGGGCCCACCGGTGGCACCCCTCTCGCCACCGGACCGTCGGGAAGCGGCGGCGGTGCCCGTGACGAGGCGTGCGGCATCGGCACCGCGTCGGCGACCCGGCCGGCCCCGGCGACCGGGCCGGCGCCGGCGGGCCTCCCGGCGCTGGTGGGCCTGGCCGGTCTCGGCGCCGTCCTGGCGCTGGCGACCGTCCGCCGGGCGCTGCGCGGCTGACGACGACGGGTCGCCCGGCCGGTGCGGACCGGCCGGGCGACCCGGTTCCCGCGGGAGGAGGACCGATGGGGGCACACGCATGTCACGAGCCGCTGCTGCCGGCGGTGGTGACGGCGCTCGTCGAGCTCGGGTTCGACGTACCGGCCGCCGCGTCCGGGTCGGCGGACCTGGAGGAGGTCGTGCTGCGCGCCGTCGACGGGTTGCGGCTGTTCGCCGCTCCCGCGCCGACCGGATCGGTGCGCTCGGACCTGCTGGCGCTGTTGCAGCGCTGGCGGGGCTGCCCGACCCGGGAGGAGCGGGCGGTCCGCGTCCTGCTCGCCGCCGAGGAGTGGTGCCCCCGGCTGGCGGAGGCGACCCGCGCGGCGCTCGACCGGTCGCTCACCGCTGCCGTCGACGTCGTCGTCGGCCGCGCCGGCGCCGACCGGCCGAGCCTGCACTCGGTGCCCGCGCTCGTGTGGGTGCTGCGCAGCGTCGCCGTCGACCGGGTCCGGTGCGGGGCGCCGCGGACCCGGGCCGACCTCGAGCGGCTGGTCGACCTGCTCCTGTGCGGGTGAGCTCAGTACGGGGCGGCCAGTGCCCCCAGGGTCCGCCCGGTCAGCTGCCCGGGGGCCGCGGGATCCGCGGGCGGGTGCTGCTCCCACTCCCCGAGCTGCACCGATGCCTCGACCACGAGCCGGCAGCGGTCGAACCGCCGTTCGCCGAATCGCTGCAGCGCGTGGCCGACGTCGTCGTCCCCGGCGAGCACCTCGGCCAGGACGACGGAGTCCTCGATGGCGATGCCGACGCCGTAGGCGATGTGGGGAGTGGTGGTGTGGACGGCATCGCCGATCACCACGCACCGCCCCTGCGCCCACGGGAGCGGCACGAGCAGCGCCTGCAGCGAGCGCAGGTCGACGTCACCGGTGAGCGCCTCGGCAACCGCGGGCACGTCCCCACCGAAGGGAGCGAGTTGCTCGCGCAGGGCCGGGAGCAACCGCTCCCGCGGCGGTCTCTCGGCACCGGTGTCGGTCTGCAGCATCCAGAGGTAGAGCGCGTCGTCGGCGATGGGGACGAGACCGACCTTCCCCAGGTCCGGCCCGCCGTCGAGCATCGAGTAGCGGTCGACCTGCGGCGGCCGGGGCGCCGCGGCTCGCCAGATGACCTGTCCGGTCCGGTGCGGTTCGGGCGCGTCCGGCAGGACCAGCGGACGGGTGCGGGAGTGCAGCCCGTCCGCACCGACGACCACGTCGAAGTACTCGGTGCTGCCGTCGGAGAGCCGGGCCTCGACCCGGTCACCGGCATCGGTCAGCGCGTTGGCCGTGGTGCCGAGGCGCAGCTCGGCCCCCGACGTCCGGACGGCGTCGAGCAGGACCTCGGCGAGGTGCGCGCGGGAGATCGCCACCATCGCGGGTTTCCCCTCGACCAGGCTCGGGGGCGCGAGGACGTGCCGGACGGTGCCCTGTGCGTCGCAGACGTCGATCTCCCGGTGCACGAAGCCCCGCTCGACGCAGGCTTCCACCAGGCCGAGGGAGTCCAGGGCGCGCAGCGGCGAGTTCTGCAGCATCAGCCCGACGCCGACCGGCCGGACGTCCGGCTCGATCTCCACGACCACCACGTCGGCACCGCGGCGGGCCAGCGAGACCGCGGCGGTGCACCCGGCCGGCCCGCCGCCGACCACCAGCACCCTCACGCGGCACCACCGAGGTGCGCCCGGAGGAAGGCGGCCACCATGTCCAGCGTGCGCGGCGAGTCGAACGCGGGGTCCTCGTGGCTGGCGCCCCCGACGAGCACCAGCGTCGAGTCCGCGCCCGCGTCGACCAGCGCCTCGTGGAACGCGGTCGACTGCACGGTGGGCACGAGCCGGTCGCGGTCGCCGTGCATGACCAGGAACGGCGGCGCCCCGGCGGAGGCCAGCCAGCGCGGGCTGGCCGCCCGCGCCGCGGCCGGGTCGGCCAGCACGTCGGGGGTGCCCAGCAGCTCCCCCTCGAAGTTGGGCAGGAACCGCGGCTCCAGCGGCGGGCGCACCGCGGCGCGCAGCAGGTCGGTCGTCGCGAACCAGGTGACGACGGCGGCGACCGGCGTGGGCGGGGTGAGCGCTGCCAGGGCGGCGAGGTGGCCGCCGGCCGAGGCGCCCCACAGCGCGATCCGCGACCCGTCGGCGCCGTGCTCGACGGCGCGCTCCTGCAGCCACGTGACGGCGGCCTGCACGTCCTCCAGTTGAGCCGGGTGCGGGGCTTCCGTGGACAGCCGGTAGTCCACGGAAGCCACGGCGAAGCCGCGCTCCGCCAGGCCGCACGCCCGCTCCGGGTGATCGGTCCGGGAGCCGAACTTCCAGCTGCCGCCGTGCAGGTAGACGACCACTGGCGGCGGTCCGGCGGTCTCCGGCACGTGCAGGTCGAGAGCGAGGGGACGGTCGCCGCGGACGGCGTACTCGATCCCCTGCGTGGTCGTCACGGCTGGCACGGGGGCGGCTCCTGGGTCGGTGTGGGTGGGGAGGTGCTCACGCCGCTCGCTGCAACTGGTCGGCCGCGCCGACCGGGCTGCCGTCGGCCAGCCAGATCTGCAGCGCGGCGGGGCGCAGCAGGTTGTCGGCCGCGAGCAGGGCCGCGCCCGTGACGCCCTCGGTGGGGTCGAGGGAGGCGGTGCGGACGGTCAGGTTCTGGGCGGCGAGCTCGATGGTGCCGTCGAGCACCGCCGCCCGGAACTCGTCGAAGAACAGCGGCCCCGCCCGCAGCACGCCGCCGCCGAGCACCAGCGTGCCCGGGTTGGCGAAGTTGACGACGCCGGCGATGGCGGTGCCGATCACGCGGGCAGCCCGGCTCACCGCCGCCCGCACCACCTCGTCGCCGGCGGCGGTCGCGGCGCCGATGTCCTCGCCGGTGATCCGGCCGGCGCGGGCCAGCCGCTCGGCGAGCACGGGGCTGCGCCCGGCCCGCGCCTCCTCGGTGAGCGTGTCGACGAGCGCCCAGCCGCTCGCCACCGCTTCGAGGCACCCGGTCTTGCCGCACCGGCAGCGCGCCAGCGGGTCGTCGGTCACCCGCACGTGCCCGATGTCGCCGGCCGCCCCGCTGTCGCCGCGGTGCAGCCGGCCGCCGGTCACCAGCCCGCTGCCGATGCCGGTGGCCACCTTGACGTAGAGCAGGTCGCGGCGCTCCTGCGGCACCCCCCGCTCCCACTCGCCGAGCGCCCGCAGGTTCACCTCGTTGTCCACCCACACCGGCACCCCCCGGCGCGCGGCGAACCAGGACCGCACGTCGAAGCCGGCCCAGCCCGGGATGGCCGGCGGGACGACGACCCGCCCGTTCGGGTAGTCCATCGGCCCGGGCAGCCCCAGCGCGACGGCCCACACCGGCGCCGCGCCGCCCACCTCCCCCAGCAGCCGGCCGAACGCCTCGTCGACTGTGCGCAGGACCCGCTCGGGCCCCTCCTGCACGTCGATCGGGCGGAACTCGGCGGCCAGCGCCCGGCCGTCGAGGTCGGTGACGGCGGCGTGCAGCGACACCTCCCCGAGGGACGCCACGAGCAGGCGGCCGGCCTCGGCGCGGAAGCGCACCGCCCGCGACGGCCGCCCCCGCTGGCCCGACGGGACGGGGGGGGGGGGGGGGGGGGGGGGGGGCGGGGGGGGGGGGGGGGGGGGGGGGGGGGGGGGGGGGGGGGGGGGGG
>NZ_JBJGZV010000026.1:0-74774 GCF_054050715.1 Blastococcus sp. SYSU D00669 | reverse complement strand
GCCTTCTGCGCCTCGATCGGGTAGCGCGAGTTCGCGTCGACGTCGGCGGCGTGCGGCGCGATCTCCCGCTCCGCGATGTCGCGGACCGCCTCCCGGATCGCCTCGTGCTCGTCGGTCAGCGCGTACACAGCCATCTCCTCGTCAGCGCGCGTAGGGGAAGAAGCCGCGACCGCTCTTGCGGCCGAGCAGGCCGGCGTCGACCATCCGCAGCAGCAGCGGGGGAGGGGCGTAGAGCGGCTCCTTGAACTCCTCGTACATCGACTGGGCCACGGCGGCCGTGGTGTCGAGGCCGATCAGGTCAGCCAGGGCGAGCGGGCCCTGCGGGTGGGCGCAGCCCTGGACCATGCCGGCGTCGATGTCGGCGGCGCTGGCGAAGCCGGACTCCAGCATGCGGATCGCGGACAGGAGGTAGGGGATCAGCAGGGCGTTGACGATGAAGCCGGCCCGGTCCTGGGAGCGGATCGTCGTCTTGCCCAGCCGCTTCTCGGCGAAGTCGGTGACTGCGAACAGCGTCTCGTCGGAGGTGAGCAGGCTGGCGACGATCTCCACCAGGGGTAGCACCGGGGCGGGGTTGAAGAAGTGCACGCCCACCACCCGGTCGGGCCGCCCGGTCACGCTGGCCATCTTCACCAGCGGGATCGAGGAGGTGTTGGAGGCCAGGATCGCGTCGGGCGCGAGGATCGCGTCGAGCCGGCGGAACAGGTCGAGCTTGAGCGACTCGACCTCCGGCACGGCCTCGATCACCAGATCGGCGTCCGCGGTCGACTCCAGATCCGTGGCGACGTCGATGCGGGCCAGCGCCGCCTCTGCCTCGGCCGCGGTGAGCCGGTCGGCGCGGACGGCCCGCTGCAGAGAGGCGTCGATGCGCGCGCGGCAGCGGTCGACGCCGTCGGGATCGGCCTCCACGACGACGACGGACGATCCCGACCGGGCGCACACCTCCGCGATGCCGGCCCCCATGGTGCCTCCACCGATGACCGCGATCCGCTCCACCCGAGTCCCTCCGCCGCGCCCACCGGATAGTTGGACGTCCTAGTAGTTCTCGTCTAGCTTACATGGACGTCCTACTAATTCACCGCCGTGGCTCCGTCGCGCCGGTGCGAAGTCGAGGAGCGCCGTGCCCGCCACGCCGTCCGAGCTGCACGTCCCTGCCCACCCGGTCCGGTTCGTCACCGCGGCGAGCCTCTTCGACGGCCACGACGCGGCGATCAACGTGATGCGGCGACTCCTGCAGGCCCAGGGCGCGGAGGTGGTCCACCTCGGGCACGACCGCTCCGTCGACACCGTCGTCTGCGCGGCGCTGGAGGAAGACGTCCAGGGCGTCGCGATCTCCTCCTACCAGGGCGGGCACGTCGAGTACTTCAGCTACCTCGTGGAGCGGCTGGCCGAGGCCGGCGCCGGCCACGTCCGGGTGTTCGGTGGCGGCGGGGGAGTGATCGTGCCGGAGGAGATCGCGCTGCTGCGCGAGCGCGGGGTCACCATCTTCTCGCCGGAGGACGGCCAGCGCCTCGGCCTGCCGGGGATGATCAACCAGCTGATCCGGGTGTGCGACGAGGACCTGGCCGGCGGGCAGCCGGACGTCGAGTCACTGCTCACCGGGGACCCGGCCGCGCTGGCCCGGGCGATCACGGTGCTGGAGGCGGGGCGCTCACCGGAGCTGGCCGCGCGGCTCCGGGAGGCGGCCGCCGGGCGCACGGTGCCGGTGCTCGGCATCACCGGCACCGGCGGCTCGGGCAAGTCGTCGCTGACCGACGAGCTGCTACGCCGGCTGCGGCTGGACCAGGAGGACAAGCTGCGGGTCGCCGTGCTGGCGATCGACCCGACCCGCCGGCGCGGCGGGGGCGCGCTGCTCGGCGACCGGATCCGGATGAACGCCCTGGAGACCGGCGAGCAGGGCCGCACGTTCTTCCGCTCGCTGGCCACCCGCACCGCCGGCGCCCAGGTGCCCGAGCACCTCGACGACGTCCTGTGCGCGGTGAAGGCGGCCGGCTTCGACCTGGTGGTCGTGGAGACGCCGGGCATCGGCCAGGGCGACGCCGGCATCGTGCCGTTCTCCGACGTGGCGCTGTACGTGATGACGCCGGAGTTCGGCGCCGCCTCGCAGCTGGAGAAGATCGACATGCTCGACTTCGCCGACGTCGTGGCGATCAACAAGTACGAGCGCCGCGGCGCCGAGGACGCCCGCCGGGACGTGGCCCGCCAGCTGGTCCGCAACCGGCAGGCCTTCGGGCAGGCGTGGGAGCGGATGCCGGTGTTCGGCACCAGCGCCGCCCGGTTCAACGACGACGGTGTCACCGCCCTCTACCAGCACCTGCTCGGCCTGCTGGCGGAGAAGGGCCTGGCCGCGGGGACCGGTGTGCTGCCGCGCGTCGACGTCCGCGCCTCGTCCGGACTGAGCAGCGTCGTCCCCTCGTCGCGCTCCCGTTACCTGGCCGAGATCTCCGACGCCGTCCGCGGCTACCACCGCACCACTGCCTCCCAGGCCGAGGTCGTCCGCCGCCGCCAGGCGCTGCGCACCACCGCCGCGCTGCTCGGCGACGACCCGGCCGCCGGCCGGGTGCGCGAGCTCGAGGCGGCGAGCGCCCGCGAGCTGCTCCCCGAGGTGCGTCAGCTGCTGGACGGGTGGCCGGCCCGGGTCGAGGACTACTCCGGCGACGAGTACGTCTACTGCGTGCGGGACAAGGAGATCCGCACCCCGCTGACCCGCGAGACGCTGTCGGGCAACAAGGTCCGCCGCGTCGCCCTGCCGCGCACCCGCGACGCGGCCGAGCTGCTGGACTTCCTGCGCCGGGAGAACCTGCCCGGGTTCTTCCCGTTCACCGCCGGCGTGTTCCCGTTCAAGCGCGAGGGCGAGGCCCCGGCGCGGATGTTCGCCGGCGAGGGCGACGCCTTCCGCACGAACCGGCGCTTCAAGCTCCTCAGCGAGGGCGGTGAGGCGACCCGGCTGTCGACGGCGTTCGACTCGGTGACGCTCTACGGCCGCGACCCCGACCTGCGGCCGGACATCTACGGCAAGGTCGGCACCTCCGGCGTCTCGATCGCGACGCTCGACGACATGGAGGTGCTCTACTCCGGCTTCGACCTGTGCGCGCCGACCACTTCGGTGTCGATGACGATCAACGGCCCGGCGCCGACGATCCTGGCGATGTTCCTCAACACCGCGATCGACCAGCGCCTGGATGCGTTTCGCGCCGAGGAGGGGCGGGAGCCGGACGCCGCCGAGGCGGAGGAGATCCGCGCCTGGGTGCTGGCCAACGTCCGCGGCACGGTGCAGGCCGACATCCTCAAGGAGGACCAGGGCCAGAACACCTGCATCTTCTCCACCGAGTTCGCCCTGCGCGCCATGGGCGACATCCAGCAGTGGTTCATCGACCACGGCGTGCGCAACTTCTACTCGGTGTCGATCTCGGGCTACCACATCGCCGAGGCCGGGGCGAACCCCATCAGCCAGCTGGCCTTCACCCTCGCCAACGGTTTCACCTACGTCGAGTCCTACCTCGCCCGCGGCATGGACATCGACGACTTCGCCCCGAACCTGTCCTTCTTCTTCTCCAACGGCATGGACGCCGAGTACTCGGTGATCGGCCGGGTCGCCCGCCGGATCTGGGCGGTAGCGATGAAGGAGAGGTACGGGGCGGGGGAGCGGTCGCAGAAGCTGAAGTACCACGTGCAGACCTCGGGCCGATCGCTGCACGCGCAGGAGATGGACTTCAACGACATCCGCACCACCCTGCAGGCGCTGTGCGCGATCTACGACAACGCCAACAGCCTGCACACCAACGCCTACGACGAGGCGGTCACCACCCCCTCTGAGCAGTCCGTCCGCCGAGCGCTGGCCATCCAGATGATCATCGACAAGGAGTGGGGTCTGGCGGGCAACGAGAACCCGCTGCAGGGCTCGTTCGTCATCGACGAGCTCACCGACCTGGTCGAGGAGGCGGTGCTGGCCGAGTTCGACCGCATCGCCGAGCGCGGCGGCGTGCTCGGGGCGATGGAGACCGGCTACCAGCGTGGCCGTATCCAGGACGAGTCGATGCTCTACGAGCACCGCAAGCACGACGGCAGCCTGCCCATCGTCGGCGTCAACACCTTCCTCGCCCCGCAGCAGGAGGACGACGAGCCGCGGACCGTGGAGCTCGCCCGGGCCACCGAGGTCGAGAAGCGGTCCCAGCTCGACCGCCTCGCCGACTTCCACGCCCGCCACGCCGATCAGGCCCCCGCCGCCCTCGCCCGGCTCCAGCAGATCGCCATGGACGGCGGCAACGTGTTCGCCGAGCTGATGGACGCCGTCCGGGTCTGCTCGCTGGGACAGATCTCCGACGCGTTCTTCGAGGTCGGCGGGCAGTACCGGCGCAACGTCTGAGCAGTGGCCCGCCACCTCAGCGACGACCTGGGCCACCCGGTCGCCCTGGACCGGCCCCCGCAGCGGCTGGTCTCGCTCGTGCCGTCGCTCACCGAGGCGCTGGCGGTCACGGTGCCCGAGCGGCTGGTCGGCGCCACGGAGTGGTGCACCCATCCCGCCGGCCTGGACGTCGTCCGGGTCCGGGGCACGAAGAACCCGGACCGGCGGGCCGTCGTCGACCTGGCGCCGGACCTGGTGATCGCGAACCAGGAGGAGAACCGCCGGCTGGACGTCGACCGCCTGCGGGCGGCCGGCGTGCCGGTCTGGGTGACCGTCATCGAGTCACTGGACGACGCACTGCGGTCGATGCGCCGGCTTTTCGCGGATGTGCTCGATGTCGGCGAGCCGGGATGGCTGCGCACCGCGGCCGGCGAGTGGGGCCGCCCGACGCCGGGGCCGGAGCTGCGCGTGGTCGTGCCGATCTGGCGCGACCCGTGGATGGTCGTCGGTGCGCGCACGTTCACCGGTGACCTGCTCGCCCGCCTGGGTCTGGAGAACCTCTTCGCCGGCGGCGAGGAGCGCTATCCGCACGTGGAGCTGCAGCGGCTGCAGGCCCTCCACGCCGACGTCGTCCTGCTGCCCGACGAGCCCTACGAGTTCACCCCCGATGACGGCCCCGAGGCCTTCCCGGGTGTCCGCACGGTCCTCGTGTCCGGCCGAGAGCTGACCTGGTACGGCCCCTCCTTGGCCACGGCGCGCGCCCACCTGCTGCAGCAGATGCGGGTGGCCTGACGTGTACACCGCCGTGTTGGGGTGCGGATCCGTCCTCACCTACGAAGCCCGGAGCTTCGTGCCGGCGAAGGGCGATTGGGTCCCGTGCCGACGCCACGGCTACTGCACCGTCATACGGCGCGGCAGGGCGCAGGCCAGGCGATCCGGTCGGCAAGACGGGACCCGGGCACGCCCTCGGCAGCAGCACGAGCTCCTCGACTGGCTCCAGCACTGCCCTGTCACGACGATCGCGGCTCTGAGGCGCCAGCGATTCACGCTGCGCCTGATCTCCGAGGCCCAGCGGGACGGACTCGTGGCGGTCGATCCGGCGACTGGGAGAGTCATGCTGGCCGAGCGCTGACAACCGGCACCTCGTGCACCCTTTATGCATCCAATATGGCCGCAAGCAGCCATCGCCGACCCTGCGCGACCAACGAGGACGTCGGCTTATGACGTGGTCAGTCGCTCGATGCCAACGATCACCAACCGCTACAAGATCAAATCGCAGGGTTATTGGTTCGAGTCCAATCGGGGGAGCCAGCAAGGCTCTGGTCAGGGCGTTTCTGAGCAGTCAACGACTGCCACGTGCACTCTCCATGCACTCTGAACTCCCGTGCACTCAGGCGGTCACGCTCCGTGACGCGTTCTCCGGCCGGGTGTCTCGCTGGCCTGTGAGTTCGAGTGAAGCCCGGGGAGCCTTCAAGGCTCTGATGTGCACCTTTCGCAGCCGTCGGCCGCTGCCACGTGCATTCCTCCAGGAATGTCGAACCGATGTCGGGTCAGCGAGGCTGCTGCGTGAGATGCCTCCGACGAAGCGTCGGAACCTCGCCTGCGGCTGGCTCGGGAGTGGGTCGCCTTGGCTCGTTCGCCAGCTGTGTCGACGACGGTGTCGACCCGGGCTGGCATCAGGATCCAGTACTCCGGCTGGAGATGAAGTTGACCGCCTGTCGCGAGGGGTTAGCTTCGGACCGTCGTTGACAGGAAGGTCGAGTCGCTCGGGAGCACGCCCGGAGGTCAACCCGTGGTTCTCGCTAACCGGGCTATGCAAGCCCGGGTTGCACCCCACGATCCGTTCGTCATGTGTGAGCGCCCGAAGCCGTGCGCGAGGAGTTGGACAACTGCTGCTCCCGGACGGCACCCTGCTGGCGCTGTCGGTCAGCATCGGCGCCGCGCACACGCCGCGCCACGCCGCGCCCGACGGTCTCTATGCCGCCGCTGACGCCGCGCTGTACTGGGCCAAGCGCGCTGGCCAGAACCGGGCGGCGGTCGCCGGAACGGCCCGCTGAACGCGGTCGAGGACGTCGCCGAGCGCCGGTCGACACCTTGCGTTCGCCGGCGTCCCGCTGTCATGAGACGGCGGACCGGTTCGTCCCCTGAGCCTGCGGCAGCAGCTCCGCGACGAGTTCGTCGAACTTCACCAGGGTGACGCGTTCGTGCACGAGCGCCGTCGCCGACCCCAAGATCTCCGCAGTCGACCGTTCGGCCCGGCTGACGGCTTCTGCACCGAAGGCCGGCGCGCGAAGCCCCAGGCGCTCGCGCTCGCGCGCGCTGGCGAGCAAGAGCCGGTAGGCGTCCTCACGCCGGCCCGAGGCGGCTGCACTCAAGGCGAGGGACTCGACGCTCTCGCACACGGCGCCGCGGTGCTGGATCTCGACCGCCATCGTCAGCGCCGTCACGAAGCAGTCGTCGGCCGCGTCGACGCGCCCTTGCTCCAGCCGGACCCGTCCCAGCAGGTTGAGCGCGCCGACCTCGCCTTCCCTGTAGCCGATGCGGCGGGCCTGATCGAGCGCCCCTTCGACCGCGATGGCCGCCTCGGCGGTCTGACCGGTACCGAGGTGGTGACGTGCGAGCAGGGACATGGCGATCGACAGCATCTGCCGCTCGTCCTCCCGCTGGCCGGCGGCGATGGCCCGCTCGATGCGCTCCACGGCGTCCTCCTCCCCGGCGTCCAGGGCGGTGCGAGCGCGCAAGGTCAGGGCGGCCAGCCGGTGCCACGGCTCGCCGGTACGGGCGGCGATGGCCAGGGCCTCGTCGTGCGCGGTGGCGGCGGCAGCGAAGTCGCCCCGAGCCCACTCGGCGATGCCCAGGGTGAGGAGGGCTGCGGTGGTCCCGATGTCGTCCCCGACCGATCGGCTCAGCTCCAGGGAACGGCGACAGTAGTTCCGGGCGGCTCCCACGTCGCCCATGGGGTTCGCCAGCAGCCCCAGGCTGCGCAGCACGGCGGCCTCCTGCCGGCGGTCCGGTGGGTGGCGGTCGCGGTCGCGGTCGAGCTCGGCGGCCACGATGCTCAGCCACCGCGTGCCCTCCTCGGCCCAGCCGTTGATGGCCCAGTACCAGGTGTAGGCCACCGCGATGTCCGCGGCGTCGGGCAGGCGCCCGTTCACGAGCGACCATTCCATGGCCGCTCGGGCGTCCGGCAGCAGGCGGTGCAGGCGGCTGAGCGCGGTGGTCCCCGTCCTCAGCTCGCGGCTGGCCGCTCTGCTCGTGGCGGCCACGTACGCCACGTGTCGGTCGCGCATCTCGGCCACACCAGGGCCGGTCGCGACCGCCTCGAGGACGTGGTCGCGCATCGGGCGGAGCAGTCGATAGCGCTGACCGCCCTCGTGGGACACCATCGATTGCCGCACGAGCGAGGCGAGCGTCGGGAACGGGTCCCCGACCTCAGGGGCGACGACGGCGGTGACGGCGTCCAGGTCGAACGTGCTGCGGAACACCGCCAGGGAAGCGAGCACCTCCTTCTCCGCCGCCGTGAGGAGTACGCAGCTGGCGTCCAGCGCCGCGGTCAGCGAGGCCTGCCGCCGGGGGACGAATGCTGCAGGCCGCACGCCTGTGCCGAGCCGGTTGTCGAGCCGATCCCGGATGCCGGCCGCGTCGAGCACCTCGGCCGCGGCGGCCGCGAGCTCCAGGCCCAAGGGGAGGCCCTCCATGGCACGGACGATCTCGGCCACGTCGTCGGCCGTGGCGGGGTCGAGTGCGAAGTCGTTGCGCACCCTTGCCGCCCGCTCGACGAAGAGCTCCACCGCGGGGACCCGGCTGAGCGCATCGAGCGCGAGCCGGGCCCCCTCCGGCGGGACCAGGAGCGGCGGCAACCGATAGACCACTTCGTCGGGCAGGTCGAGCGGACGCCGGCTCGTGGCCAGGATCGTCAGCTCCGCGCACTGCTCCTGCAGGCTGTTCAGGATCAGCGACACCGTCGGCACGAGGTGCTCGCAGGTGTCGACCACGAGCAGGCCCCGGAGGGGACGGAAGGCTGCAACCAGGACGGACGTCGGGTCGTTCGGCAGCTGGCCGCCGTGACCGAGCTGTCGGGCCATCGCTGCGGCGGCGAGCTCGGCGGCGTCGACGTCCGCGAGATCGACGTACCAGACCGGTCCTTCCACGATCGTCCGGGCGACCGTTCGCGCCAGCGCCGTCTTGCCGATGCCGGCGGGTCCTGTGAGGGTCACGGTCGTCCCCGGCCGGAGACGCCGGGTCAGGTCGGCCAGGTCGTCGTCCCGGCCGATCAGTCGCGGCGGCCGCGGGGGGAGCCCGGGAACGGGGAACGCCTGCTTCAGGCCCTCGCCGTCCTCCGTCGCTGCAGGTGACGCGGTGGACGCCGGTGTCGCGGTGCCGTCCGGCGGTTTCCACGCCAACCGAGGGTCTCG
This sequence comes from Blastococcus sp. SYSU D00669, assembly GCF_054050715.1. Lineage (NCBI taxonomy): Bacteria > Bacillati > Actinomycetota > Actinomycetes > Geodermatophilales > Geodermatophilaceae > Blastococcus > Blastococcus sp. SYSU D00669. The sequence continues at coordinate 66,017 of NZ_JBJGZV010000026.1, read as the reverse complement.
TCGCAGGATCTGCTGTTCCAGCGCGTCCACCGCTGCTCCGGGATCGAGCCCGAGCTCGTCGGCCAGCATCTGCCGTACCCGACGGAGCACGTCCAGCGCTTCGCTCTGGCGGTCGCTGCGGTACAGGGCGAGGGCCTGCTGGGCGTGGAACTGCTCGCGGAGCGGGTGTGCGGCGACCAGCGACTGGGCCTCCAGGACGACCTCGCGGTGGCGGCCGAGCTGGATCATCGCCTCGAGGCGCGCCTCCTGGAGCTGCAGGTAGCTCTCCTTGAGGCGGTTGATGTCACCGCTGGCCCACCCGTAGGCACTCGACTCGGGATACGGCTCCCCTCGCCAGAGGCGAGCGGCCTCCTCCGCGGTGGTCAGTGCCCGTTGCGCGGCCGCGGCCGACCCCGGCAGCAGACCTGCGAGCGCCTCCTGGAGCAGGCGGTCGAAGCGCCAGGCGTCGACCTCGTCGTCGGCGACGTCCAGCCGGTAGCCGACAGCGGTGGTGATCAGCCGGCCCTTGCCCTCGGCACCGAGCGCGCGCCGCAGGTACGAGACCAGTTGGTGAACCCCGTTGGCGGCGTCGTGCGGCAGGTCCTGGTCCCAGAGGCGGTCCGCGATCACGTCCACCGGGACGACGACCCTCCGGTGCATGAGCAGCAGGTGCACCAAGGCCCTCGGCCGCCCCCGCCGCACGGGCAGGACCACGTCGGCATCGGCTCGGATCTCCAGCGGCCCGAGCACCATGTACCGCACGGCGACAACGTAGCTGTGCGGTGGGCCGCGATGTCGTACGGAGTGCGTGGCTCGATGCGGCCCCGACTGCTACGACGGAGCGGTCGAGGTCCGTCCTCGACCGCTCCGTCGCTCTACAGGTCATCGCTGGGTGAAGGCGACGAGCGCCTGGCGCTGGTGCATGTCGTCGATGCGGTCGAGATAGCGGTCGCTGCGATCCCGACGGTCGTGGCGCTGCTTGGCGACCAGGTACTGGCGGCGGCGACGGCCGGCGGTCCACCGCTGGAGCAGCGTCGCTTCTCCGCGAGGGGCGGGCGCCGCGGTCCGGTGCCGTGTCGCCGGGCGGGTCGTCGGGTCGGTGATGGTGGTGGCGGTCATGACGTCCTCCCTGGGTGTGTTCCCGCTGACGACCCCAGGAGGCCCGGCCGGCCTGTTCGGTCGGTGAAAGCGCGCTGCTACAGCGCCTGCTCCCCGTTGCAGCCTCGCTGCAGATGGACGACAGGCCGCCGGGCTGTCCTGCCGGAGCGACGACCGTCGCAGCACTGCCGACCTGACGGAGGTCCTCATGCGCGTACTCGTCCTGGGCGCGACCGGCTACATCGGATCTGTGGTGACCGAGCACCTGGCGGCCGGCGGCCACCGGGTGGTGGCGCTGCGGCGCCCCGATGCCCCGCCCCGGCAGCTCGGCCACGTCGCCGAGACCCGGTGGGGGGACGTCACCGTGCCCGACTCCCTCGCCGAAGCCGTGACCGACGACATCGACGCCGTCGTCGACGTCGCGGTCCCGACGGGGACGGCCGCGGTCGATGCGGCGGCCAACTCTGCTCTGCTGGCACCGCTCCACGGAACGGGTCGCCCGTTCCTCTACACCAGCGGCATCTGGGTCCTGGGGCCGGCAGGAGCGTTGCCGGCGGACGAGGACTCCCCGACCGCGCCGATCGAACTGGTGCGCGACCGACCCGCGATCGAGCGGCAGGTCCTCGCAGCCGCCGAGCGGGGCGTGCGGGCAGTGGTCCTGCGGCCGGCGATCGTGCACGGGCGCGGCAGCGGCATCCCCGCTCTGCTGGTCGAGCTGGCGCGGCGGTACGGAGGCGGGCGCTTCGTGGGCGGTCCAGGTCGCTGGCCGATGGTCCACGTGGACGACCTGGCCGATCTCTACGTCCGTGCGCTGGAGCGCGGTGTGGCCGGCAGCGTGATCCACGCCGTTGCCGAGGAGGCCGTCCCCGTCGTCGACCTCGCCGCCGCGGCAGCCCGGGCGGCAGGCGTCGCCGGCCCGGTGGAGGCGTGGCCGATCGACGCGGCCCGCGCGGAGCTCGGGTCGTCCTTCGCCGACGCCCTCGCCCTCGACCAGGTGGTGAGCGGTGCGCGAGCTCGCCGGCTCGGCTGGCGACCGCGAGCGGTCAGCGCCGCCGAGGACCTCGCGGCCGGCTCCTACATCTCCCCGCGAGCAGCCTGAGTCGGTAGGACACCGCCCTGTACACGGCACCCGTGCACAGGGCGGTGCGTCCTGCCGACGTCCGGGTCGGTGACCTCAGGTGGTGGCGGCAGCGGGGGTCGGCTGACCCGGCTCCCGCACCCAGGCCGCGTCGAGGCCGACCAGGACGTCGTCGACGGTGAGCAGCGGTAGGGCGAACAGCGGCGTGTCGCGCAGGTCGTCCCACAGGGAGGCGAACTCGGCCAGATCGCCGGTGGTGAAGACGAGCACGTCGGAGCAGCGGCCGGTGAAGGCCTCCACGTCGACATGACGCATGCCGACCCGCCCGGCGTAGCGGGCGAGGACCGGTGCGACGTGCTGGTCGTTGAACGCCTCGCGCTCGGCGCGGCTCATGCGCAGCCACGCCGGACCCAAGGTCACCAGGGCAATGACGGTGAAGGTCCTGGATGACATGACTTCTCCTATCAGACGCTAACTTAGCAATCGATAAGTTACCGTCATGTCCTATGGTCGGCGAGTGGATATGACCGGACGTCCGGGGCAGCGGCGGCGCCGCGCCCGCCGGGGCGAGGGCGGGGCGCTGCGGGAGCGGATCGTGGAGACTGCCGCCTCTCTCCTGGCGGAGTCCGGGGACGAGCGAGGCGTCTCCATCCGGGCGGTCGCCGACGCCGTCGGGGTGACCCCGCCCTCGCTCTACCTGCACTTCCCGGACAAGACCGCCCTCCTGCGTGCTGTCGTCCAGCGGCTGTTCACCGACCTCGAGGAGGAGGTGGTACGCGCCCAGGCCGGGAGCGGCACCCCTGTGGAGCGGGTGCTGGGCCTGGCTCGTGCCTACCTCGCCTTCGGGCTGGACTCACCCGGCCGGTACAAGGTCCTCTACGAGGGACGGGTGCTGACCGAGCTCGACCTGCCCGACGGCGGTATCCCGGGGCGCGCACTGCTCGAGGCCGCGGCCCACGACCTGAGCGAGGCTATGCGGGCCGAGCAGCTGCCGCGAGCTGATCCCCGGGCCACGGCGGTGCTCCTCTGGCAACTCCTCCACGGCGCCGTCTCCCTGCGCATCAACAAGCCAGGTTTCCCGTGGCAGGACGCCTGGGCCGACACAGAACCCGGCATCAGGCTCCTCATCGGGGACACCCGCCAGAGGGTGGCGAACTCCTAGCTCCCTCTCCTCACTGCGGGAGACCGACCTCGGGGAGCCCGCCGGCGATGACACGCCCGACGCTCACGCCGTCCCGACTCGTCGAGCAGGTGCCGGCGTCTCCTCGCAGAGCTCTTCGGCGCTCCGTCCCTGACGTCCGTGGCCCGTTGTCCACCGCGCTCTCGGCGCATGCGAGGCGCGGGCGGGAACGCGCCCGCTGAGGCGGGTGCGCAGCGCATGGTTGGCATATCCCTGGGGCAGCCGGTTCTGCGTGCGGGTGCTGGTCACCGGCCCGGCACACGGGTCCGGTTCTTCAGCCATCCGGACGTAGACGACGCCCAGCGCCGGGTCATAGGTGTTCACGGTCTTCACCCCTCCTGTATCGGTGGATCCGTCTCCTTGCGGCTGTGCTGGCTCGTGAAGGCCGGCCGGACGGCGTGGTGTTGCCGTCGTCCTCACCGGCTGGGCGGTCAGGCGGCTCGAAGGACGTCCCGTCGGGCGACGCCCTGCGCGGCGGCGTAGGCGTACGGATGGTCGAAGGCGTGCTTCGCCTGTCCGGCGGTCGCCTGCAGTCGGAGACAGGCGCCGGATCCCCAGTTCCAGACGGTGACCGTCGCCGTGGACGCGTTCGGGTCCCAGTACAGGGCCACCTCGACCGCGCCCTGCTCCCGGCGCGCGATCTCCAGCAGCACTGTCCGGGCGGCGTCGGTGTGCGTCATGGTCGCTCACTCCTCATCCACTGGCTCTCGCGGCGGCTCGGACGGCCGGCGGTCCGCATCGGACGAGCCGATGCTCCAGCTCCGCTCTGTCACGTCGCTTTCGAGCCCCTGTCACGCCTGGGACGCGCGCACGGGCCGAGACACGTGGGGCGGCGTCGTGCTCCGCGGGGAGCTCCCCGCCAAGTGACCGGGAGCTGTCCGTCCCTCGGCCCCGTGCGACGGACCGTGGCCGGCCGAGGGGTGACGCCCGCCGGCCGGACCTGGGTCAGTCGTGTCCGGGGTATCCGCTGCCGGCCTCGTCGCCCGAATCCGCGGTTGGGACAGGCCCGGGCGGATCGGGTGCGAGGTGCAGGACATCGGCGAATCGGCCCTGTTGTCGGGCGTCGGCGAGCTCCGCGGCGTCGAGCTCGCCCCTCGCTTCGGCGTCGACCTCGGCAACGAGGCGCGCCATCAGCGGAGATCGGTGGATGCCGGTCCGGCCGCGGAGCTCCTCCGCGGCGGAGAGGAGCACCGCGGCGTCGTACCAGCGGTGTTCCCGCCCGGCGACCACTGCCAGGCAGTCCAGGCTCTCCGCCGTGGCACCGGGGTGGTGGAGCCCGACTGCGGATCGGAGGGCACGGCTGAGGGTGTGCGTGGACGCGGTCAGCTGTCCTCGACCGATCTGGGCCAGCCCGAGAGCGTGCAGGGATCCGACGGTTCCCTCGTGGTGCCCGTGGAGTTCGTTGAGGCGCAGGCTCTCCGCGGCGTGCACCTCCGCGTCGACGTACCGTCCGTCTCCCAGTTCGGCGCGCGACCGCTGCACGAGCGCTGCGGCGACGACGTGGGCATCCCCGCAGCGGCGGGCTGCGGCTTCGGCTCGGTCGAGCCAATCGGCGGCATCGTCCTGGCGCGCGTCGATGGCCGTGCGTGCACGCAGCACGTAGCACAGCGCGACACCCCAGGTGTCGGCCAGCTCCGAGAACACGTCCGCTGCCCGCTCATGGGAGAGGGCAGCCGCGGTGTGGTCCCCGCACCCCCACTGCCCGACGCCGAGGCCGATCAACGACTGTGCCAGGGATCGCTGGTGGCCCAGTTGTCCGTACAGCTCCGCGGCCGCGCCGCAGTCGCGGACGGCCCCGGTCAGGTCACCCCGGGAGACGGCATGGGTTCCGGAGCTGGCCAGCAGCCCCGCCTGCAGGGCTGAGCCGTGCGGCACCACGGCCTTGGCCCGGGGGAACCACTGCGCTACCTCGTCGAACACTCCCTCGCGCGGCCACAGCCACCACAGCGTCGCGAGCAACCGGGCGCCGAGTTCGTCCTCGCCGGAGGTGAAGCACCACTCCAGGGCCAGCCGGAGGTCGGGCATCGCGTCGCGCAGCTGTCCCCGCCAACCCTCGAGCCGGCGAGCGCGCGGCGGAGAGCTCCCGTCGCTGAGGAGGTCGACGTACCAGGCGGCGTGCCGGCGGCGGGTGGCGACCGCGTCCGCCGGGTCGTGGGCGAGCTGCTCGGCCGCGAAGGCCCTGATCGTGTCCAGGAGCCGGAAGCGGTCGGTCCCGTCGGCGGCGACCAGCGACTGCTGCGCCAGGGCCAGGAGCAGCTCGAGTCCGTCGTGGCGCAAGCCGTTCCCCGCTACCGAGGTGGCCGCGTCCAGCGTGAAGGGGCCGGCGAACACCGAGAGCCGGTCCAGGAACGCCGCCTCGTCGCCGGAGAGGAGTTCGTAGCTCCAGGCGATCGTCGAGCGCAGGGTGTGCTGACGGTCGTCCCGGGTGTCGTCGACGAGCAGGCGCAGCCGGTCGTCGAGCACCCGGACCATCGTCGACGGGTCCAGGAGACCCGCGTGGGCGGCAGCCAGCTCGATCGCGAGAGGTAGTCCGTCGAGCAACAGGCAGATCCGCGCGACGTCGACGCAGTTGGTCCGGTTGAGCTCGAAGTGGGGTCGACGGTGCGCCGCTCGCTCGGTGAACAGACGTACCGCGGCGGATGCCGCGATCTCCGCCAGGGAAGTCGTCTCGGGATCGGGCAGCGACAGCGGCGGGACCGGCCAGGCCAGTTCGGTCGCGGCCCCCAGCGGCTTGCGGCTCGTCGCGAGCAGTGACACGTGCGGGCAGCACCGCAGGATCGACTCCACGAGGGGGCGCAGGTCACCTCGGACGCGTTCACAGGTGTCCAGGACGAGCACGGCCTCCTGGGCGCGGAGCTGCGTGACGAGAGCGGACACGTCGTCGGGTGGGGTCACGGCACCGCACGCAGTGGCCATTGCGCTGAGCAACGCCGTCGGGCCGTCGATGGGGGAGAGGTCGACCCACCAGACGGGGTGGGGGGACTGCTCCGCGAGCTCTGCCGCGAGGCGGGTCTTGCCCGCGCCCCCCGGGCCGAGGAGGGTGATCAGCCGATGGGCGGCCATGAGCTCGGTCAGCCGCGCCACTTCGCGCTCGCGTCCGATGAGCGGCTCGAGCGCCGCCGGCAGCACGGCGCCTGCGGGCCGGGGATCGTCCGCTCGCGGCCTCTCCTGCCCGGCCGCGCCCGGCGGATCCCCCGGGCGGGAAGGCGCGAGCTCCGGCGCCTGGGTCAGCACCGCCTGCTCGACGGCTCGCAGCTCGGGACCCGGATCGAGCCCGAGCTCGTCGAGGAGGACCCTGCGGGCCCGGTCGTAGACGCCGAGCGCTTCCGCTTGCCGGCCCGACCGGTAGAGGGCGGTCATCAGCTGCGCGTAGAAGCGTTCCCGCAACGGGTGCAGCACGACCAGGTGCCGCAGCTCCGCCACGGTCTCCACGTGCCGCCCTAGCGCGAGCAGCGCATCGACCCTCATCTCCATCGCGGCCACGCGGAACTCGTTGAGCCTCTGGAGGTACGCCTGGGCGAACTCCTCCTCGGCCACCTCCGGGATCGGCGATCCCCGCCAGGCGGCCAGTGCGTCGTCCAGGCGCTCGAGCCGTTGATGCGGGTCCGGCAGGTGCGCGACGGCACCGACGGTCGCCTGCAGTCGGAAGGCGTCCACGTCGTCGCGGGCAGCTCGCAGGCGGTAGCCACCCTCGACGGTCTCGATGACGGCCGCCCCGTCCGTGACGGCGAGAGTCTTGCGCAGATAGGAGACGAGAACCTGCAGCGCGTTGAGCTTGTCGAGGCTCGAGTCCTCCCCCCACAGGGCCTCGATCAGGGTCTCGGCACTGATCCGCTCCCCGAGCCGGAGTGCCAGTGCGACGAGGAGCTTCCGCGGCAGGCCGGTGCGCAGTGGAACGGCCCGGTCGCCCACCCACAGCTCCACCGGGCCCAGGAGGCGCAGCTGCACCGGGCGAGCGTACGGCGCCGGACCGACTGCCGGACCGCGCTCGACAGCGGGATGACAGCGGGCCGTCAGCTGCAGCGTGTGCACTGCGGGAAGCGATGGCCGGAGAGGACGCTGACCGTGGGGGCCGACTACAGCACCGAGCAACTCCGCGGGCGGCTGCCCGCCGTCACGGTGGTGGAGGCCCTCGGACCGTCCTTCTTCGCCACCGGTCACATACCCGGAGCGGTCAACATCCCGCCGCACCGGGTCGCCGAGCTCGCGCCCCGCCTGCTGCCGGACAAGGCGGCTCCCATCGTCGTGTACGGGGCACACCGGTACGCGCGGGGCGCCGACGTCGTCGTCCGCCGACTGTCCGCCCTGGGCTACCTCGACGTCTCCCGGTACGTCGACGGGAAGGCGGGCTGGGCGGAGGCCGGGCTCCGCCTCGTCGGGGACACCGACGGATGACCCACCGGCGCCCGAACGGCCCGACCGCCCGAGGCGCTCGACCCCGATCGGTCGGCCGCGCTGCCCTGTGACCCCCTGACAGGTCGCTGTCGCGGAGCACATCAGCCGAGCAACAGCGCCGCATCAGACCGCTCCACCAGGGTCCTCGCCGTAGCAGCCGCCCGACGCAGTCCCGGACACAGGGGAATGGAACCCCGAGGCCGCCCAGTGGGGCCCCGATCCGGAACGCGACCTTCCGATTCGGAGGAGACCCCGTGTCCAGCACCCGCGACATCCCGGTGACCGCCGCTCCCACGATCCCGGCAGCACCGGGGTCCGGGGTCGTCGGCTTCATCCGACGCCGTCCCCTGACCAGCTACCTGATCTGGTTCTTCACGGTCGGCCAGGCGTTCGCGTTCGCCCCGGTCGTCGCCCGGGCCTACGACGTCGAGGTGCACGCGCAGCTGTTCATCATCGCGAGCACCCTGATCGGGCTCCTGCTGCCGGCCGTCGCGATCACCCGTCTCAGCGACGGTCCGGACGGCGTGCGCGCGCTCTGGCGCCGCTCCCTCGCCGCCTGGGTCTCCCTGCGGTGGTACGCGCTGGCCCTCGCCGGCGTCCCGCTCCTGGCCACTGCGCTGGCGATCGCCTTCTTCGGAGCACCCACCGCCGACCTGTCGACCTCCGCCGTCCTCTCAGCCGTGGTGTCCGGCCTGGTGCTGCAGACCGTGCTCTCCCTGGTGCCGAACAACTGGGCCGAGGAGGTGGCCTGGATGGGCTTCTTCCAGGCCCGCCTGCAGGACCGGACCACCCCGATGCGAGCTGCCGCCCTCACCGCTCCGGTCTTCGCCCTGCAGCACGTGGTGCTGGTGGTCGGCAACTCGGTGGTCTTGGCTGTCGTCTTCATGATCGGGCTGATCCTGATCAACATCCCGGTGCGAGCGCTCATGGGGTGGACCTACAACCGCACCGGGAGCCTGTTCATCGTCGCGGTGCTGCACGCCGTCGGTAACGGTGTGGGCGGCGGTAGCGGGTTCGGCGACGGGTTCCTCCCGCGGCTCTACCCCGGTGCGGACTTCGTCGGGCTGATGCACTTCCCCGCCTACGCGCTGATCGCCGTCGTCGTCATCGTCGCGACCCGGGGGCGGCTCGGCCAGCCCAGGCGTCGCACGGCCACGCAGCCCACCCCCATCCCGTGAGCCGGTTCCCCGGCCCGCCTTCAGAGAGGACGACCATGATCGAGATCCGCAACCTGACCAAGGTCTACGGCGGCACCACGGCGGTCGACGACCTGACCGTCACCGTCCGCCCCGGTGTCGTGACCGGCTTCCTCGGCCCCAACGGCGCCGGCAAGTCCACCACCATGCGGGCCGTCGTCGGCCTGGACCGCCCGACGTACGGCGACGTGCTCGTAGGAGGACGGCGCTACGCCGACCACCCGGCGCCGCTGCGCGAGGTGGGTGCCCTGCTCGACGCCAAGGCCGCCCATCCCGGCCGCAGCGCCCGGGCCCACCTCCGAGCCCTGGCCATGACCAACGGCATCGCCCGCGCCCGCGTCGACGAGGTGCTCGACATGGTCGGGCTGCGCGAGGTGGCCGACCGGCGCGTCGGCGGCTTCTCCCTCGGCATGTCCCAGCGGCTCGGCATCGCCGCCGCCCTGCTCGGCGATCCGGCGGTGGTCCTGCTCGACGAGCCGGTCAACGGACTCGACCCCGACGGCATCCGCTGGATCCGTGAACTCCTGCGCGGGCTCGCCGCCGAGGGCCGCACCGTGTTCGTCTCCTCGCACCTGATGAGCGAGATGGCGCTGACCGCCGACCACCTGGTGATCCTCGGCCGCGGCCGGCTGGTCGCCGATGTCTCGATGGAGCAGATGACCGCCTCGGCCACCGGGCAGGTGACGGTGCGCAGTCCGCAGGCCGACCACCTCGCCGTCCTGCTCTCCGCCGAGGGCGCGGCCATCACCCGGCCCGAACCGGACGTCCTGGCGGTCACCGGCCGCACCAGCACGCAGATCGCGGAGACCGCGCTCGCCGCCCGGATCCTGCTGACCGAACTCGTCCCCGTCCACGCCTCGCTCGAGGACGCCTACCTGGTGCTGACCGAGCGCGACGTCGAGTACCGGGCCACCACCCCCGACGGAACCGACCCCCGGAGGGCCGCCGCATGACCACCACCACCCACCGTCCCCGCACCACACCCACCGCCACGGTCGCCTCGGACCTCCGGGTGACCCAGGGGCGCGTGCTCGCCGCCGAAGCGCTCAAGTTCCGCAGCCTGCGTTCCACCCGGTGGCTGGTGGTGATCAGCGTGCTGAGCATCGTCGTGGCCGGCGTGATGCCGGCCCTGGCCGTCCTCCTCGGGGAGGTCCCGCCGGACGGCGGGACCGATGCCACAGGAGGAGCGCTCACCGGCGTCAGCTTCACCCAGCTGTTGATCGCGGCGCTGGGGATCCTCCTGGTCACCGGCGAGTACACCACCGGCCTCGTCCGGGCGACGTTCACCGCGGTGCCCACCCGGCTGCCGGTGCTCTGGGCCAAGGCCGCTGTCGTGGCGGCGGCGGCATTCGCCGCCACCCTGGCCGCCGCGTCGATCGCCTTCGTCGCCGCCCGGGCGATCCTGGCCGGCGCGGACGTGACCATCTCGCTCGGCACCCCGGGGGTGCTGCGGGCGATCGTCGGCTCGGCGCTCTACCTCGCCCTCACCGCGGTGCTGGCCGTCGCCTTCGGCACCTTGGTGCGCAGCGCTGTCGGGGCGATGGCCGCCCTGTTCGGCCTGTTGTTCGTGCTGCCGCTGCTCGGCATGCTCGTCCCGGCGATCGACCCGTACCTGCCCAGCAGCGCCGGTGCGGCGGTCATGCAGACCGGCTCGGTCGACGCGGGTCTGCCGCCGTGGGCCGGTCTGGGCGTCTTCGCCCTCTACGCCGCCGCCGCCCTGACCGCCGCCGCCGTGGCCCTCACCCGACGCGACACGTGACCGGATCCGGCCACGGGCGGGGCGCCCGCCCGTGGCCGGCACCTACCCCCAGCAAGAACCGGACCCGCCTGGAGACATGTCATGACCACCCTCACCCCACCCCGACCCACCAGCAGCCCGTCGACCCGCGTCCGCAGGCGCAGCAGAGGCCTGACGACGGTCGGCGCCGTCCTGACCGCCGTGGGCCTGCTCGCCGGAACGGTCGCCGCCGCCGTTCTGTTCGCCTTCGGGTCGGGCAGCAGGCTCGACTCCGGTCCGCAGTCGTTCACTACGCCCACGGCCGCGCTGGTCACCGACAGCGCCTCCATGGACGACGTCCGCGGCATCGCCACCGTCACCGGCCGGCCCACCGTCCAGGTGTCGTCGCAGACGGCGAACCCCGCCGGGGTGTTCATCGGCGTCGGTCCGGCCGACGCCGTCGACGCCTACCTCGCCGGGATCGCCGTCGACGAGGTCACCGACCTCAGCTTCGACCCGTTCCGGCTCACCGTCACCGCGCGTGCCGGCGACGCCACGGCTGCTCCTCCCGGGCAGCAGGACCTCTGGGTCGCCTCGGTGACCTCGTCTTCCCGCGCCGAGCTCACCTGGCCGATCCAGGACGGGGAGTACCGCCTCGTCGTGATGAACGCCGACGGCAGCCCGGACGTGGTCACCCAGACCCGGGTGCAGATCGACCTGCCGCGGGTGTTCGCCGTCTCCCTCGGCGTGCTCATCGGCAGTGGGCTGGTCGCGGCCGGAGGAGTGGCCCTGCTGGTGGCCGGCCTGCGGCGCGGCTCCGTTCCGACCCCCGAGCCGGGGGCGCGGCCGTGAGCGCCGCCCCTGAGAACCAGCCGCCGGCCGCCATGGTCGTGCCGGGGTTCTCGGTCAGCCAGCGGATCACCGTCATGGTGAACCGCTACGAGATCCGCGCGGCCAGCCCCGACGGCAGCGAAGGAAACCTGCTCGCATTCGCCGAGCAGAAGCGGATGAAGCTCAAGGAGGAGGTCACCTTCTTCGCCGACGAGTCGCGCACCCGCCCGGTGTTCCCCTTCAAGGCCCGCCAGCGGCTCGACGTGCACGCCGAGCACGACGTCCTCGACGAGTTCGGACAACCGCTCGGCAACTTCAGCGAGGACTTCGGTGCCAGCCTGCTGCGCTCCACCTGGAACCTGCAGGCGCCCGGCATCGACGCCGTCGGCAAGGAACGCCGTCCATTCATCGCCCATCCTCGCCGCATCTGGGACCTCATCCCGTGGCTTGGCGACATCTGGGTGCCGTTCGTCTTCCACTTCGGCTTCGTCGACAGGCACACCGGAGGAACGGTCATGGTCAGCGAGCGACAGAAGGCCATCCGGGATCTCTACACCGTGACCGTCCCGGACCCGCGACTGGACTTCCGCGTCGCCGCTTCCACGGCCGTCGCCCTGGACGCGCTCCAGAGCCGCTGACCAGACCGGCGGTTCCGGTAGCTCCGGTTCTGGCGCCGCCGCGCCCCCGCACACAGACAGGTACCCCCGACCGCCCACAGGTACAAGGAGCCGTCATGAACCGCGTCGACCCGTTCCCCGCCGGCGCCGAACCCCGCCGGAACATCGCCGGACGCCACCCGCTCGCCGCCTTCCTCACCCTCGCCTTCCTGATCGGTGTGCCTGGACTGGTCATCCCTCTCCTGGCCGGCATCCCGTTGGCGCCGTTCCTGCTGTTGCTGGTCTTCGTCGCCCTCCTGGGCTCCTCACTGCTGGTCACCTGGAAGGCCGACGGCCCGGCCGGCGTCCGGAAGCTGCTGTCCCGGGTCGTGCAGTGGCGGTTCAGCGCCTGGCGCTGGGCCGTCATCCTCTTCGGGGTCCCGTTGCTCACCGTCGCGATCGCCGCCGTCTCCGGGACGTTGGTCAGCCCGGAGCGCGGCTGGGTCCCCGAGATCGGCTGGTACCTGTTCAACACGCTGATCTTCGGCGCGCTCGCCCTCAACCTGTGGGAGGAGACCGCCTGGGCCGGGTTCGCCCAGACGCGGTGGATGGCCCGCCACGGGCTCCTGATCGCCTCCCTGATCACCGCGGTGTTCTTCGCGGCCATCCACGTGCCGCTCCAGTTCGAAGGCGACCCCAGCGGATCCCGGATCCTCACCAGCATCGGGGTCGTCTTCGTGACCGCGCTCTTCGCTCGGTACCTGGTCGGCATGCACCTCCTCGCTACCGGTGGCAGCATCCTCGCGGTCGGCGTCCAGCACGCCTCCTGGAACGCCGCGCAGAAGATCGAAGCCGTCCGGGGCGGTGACTGGGACTGGCAGATGGTGACCGCCGTCGCGCTGCTCACCGTCGTCCTCGCCGTGGGTCGTCGGCTTCACCGGCCCGAGACCCGCCCGATCGGCCCGGAGGCCGAAGAAGCAGCCGCGGCACAGTGGATCGCCCCCGCCCGGCCACGCAGTCCGGCCCAGACCCACCCGGCGTCGACCACCGGCGTGAGGCAACCCAGGTAACCGAGCGGCGCCATCGAGCCTCCCGCGGCGAATCTCGCGATCACACACGCAACCCGTTGCGCCACCCGCTCGTGCGGTGGCGCAACGGCCTGCGGGTTCGACGGCGCGCCGCCCGAGCGGGACAGGAGCCGGCTCGCCGAACCGGGTCGTCGAGCTGGCTCCCGGCCGTGACGACTCGAGCGGCACCTACCGGGCGGCTGCTCGGCCGGTGAGGCCGCGGGTGACCGAGCGTGCCAGGGTCTGGAGATCGGAGCCGGGGTCGGGGACGACCGCGCCGTCTCGCACCAGGGTGGCCAAGCCGTGCACCAGAGACCAGGCCGTGAGGGCGCGGATGCGGTCGGGGGTGCCGAACCGGGCGCGGGCGCCGTCGCGGAGCAGCGCGGTGGTCCGGGTACGGGCGGCCACGACGTCGGGATCGTCGGTGCGGTAGAGGTCCGGTCGGAACATGACCGAGAAGTGGCCCGGATGCCCGGCGGCGAAGAGCACGTACGCGACCCCGACCTCGGCGAAGTCGCCCGAGCGGGACGCCGTGTCCAGCGCCTCGGCCAGCAGTTCGTAGCCCTGCGCTGCCACCGCCGTCAGGAGGCCCGCCTTGTCCCCGAAGTGGTGCGCGGGAGCGGCGTGCGAGACGCCCGTCCGGCGGGCCAGGTCGCGGAGGCTGACGGCGGTCGGACCGTGCTCGTCGATGACCTCCACCGCGGCCTCCAGCAGGGCGGGCCGAAGGTTCCCGTGGTGGTAGGGCCGGCTGCTCGGGCGCGTCACGAACGCGAGCCTAACGGCCATATTGTCGTTGACAAGATTGACCGGTCAGGCCAACTTGTCGGCGTCAAGACGACCTGCCCCTGGGAGTTCCGATGCCCACCCTGCCGTGGATGTCCCTGTCCGACCCCCGTGCGACCGTGCTGGTCATGGCTTCGCGTTTCCGAGTTCGGCGCCTGCGGAACGTGCCGCGCTTCTTCCTGGACTCGATGCGCATCCACCGCCAGGTGCGCGCGGCTGACGGGGCGTTGGGCGTCTCACTGGTCGCGCATCCGCTGCGCCGGGAGTTTCTCACGCTCAGCGCCTGGCGCGACCGTGCCGCACTGGAGGCGCTGGTACGCACGCAGCCGCACGTGGGCGCCATGGTCCGGCACCGGCCGGCGATGGCCGAGTCGACCTTCGCGTTCTGGGAGCTTCCGGCGGGCGGGCTGCCCGTGTCGTGGGACGAGGCCCGGCGACGGCTGTCCGACGCGCGTGAGCGGAAGGCGGCGACATGAGCCACGTCCGGTACGAGGAGCCGCGCACCGTCGCCGTAGGCGGCGTCGACCTCTGCTTCGACGCCTTCGGGGCCCGGGAAGACCCCACGATGCTGCTGATCATGGGGATGGGATTCCAGCTCGTCCACTGGCCGGAGGAGTTCTGCCGACGGTTGGCTGCCGAGGGCTTTCGGGTCGTCCGGTTCGACAACCGTGACGCCGGCCGGTCCGCGCACCTGCCGGGTCACCGGTACACGCTCGACGACATGGCCGACGACGCCGCAGGCCTGCTCGACGCGCTTGGTGTCGACTCCGCCCACATCGTCGGGGCGTCGATGGGCGGCATGATCGCCCAGGTCATGGCCGTCCGGCATCCCGACCGCGTGCGGTCGCTGGCTTCGCTCATGTCCACGACCGGTCGTCGCGGCGTGGGCCGGACCTCGTGGCGGGTGCTGCGCCACCTGTTCGCCCGCCCGGCCAGGAGTGAAGCCGAGGCGATCGAACGCCGAGTGCGCGTCTTCGCGTCGATCGGTTCCACGGCTTTCGCCCAGGATGTAGACGAGCTGCGGCGGGTCACCGCGCTTGCCCTCGCGCGTGATCCCGACGCCCGCGACGGGCGCCGACGGCACCACCGCGCGGTGCGCACCGCCGGTGACCGGACGGCCGCCCTGGGATCGGTTGCCGTACCGACCGTCGTCGTCCACGGCACGGCCGACCGGATGTGCCACCCGTCGGGTGGGCGCGCCACAGCGGACGCCATTCCCGGCGCCCGCCTGGAACTCATCGCCGGGATGGGGCACGACCTCCCGCCCGGCGCGTGGCCGCGGTTGGTCGAGGTCCTCACTGCCAACGCGCGGCGGAACGCTGGGGAAACGGATAGACAACCTGGTTGACGACTTCTATGGTTGGTCAACCAGGTTGTCCGACCTGGTTTCCGAAGGGGAGTTCGACGATGAGCCTCATCCGCCTGTCAGAGGCCCGCGTGGTGCAGACGCCGGCCGCGACCATGCGCACCTATGCCAGCCCGACCACCCCACGACCTGCGCCCGTGGCCGTGTGGCGGACCGACATGGCGCCCGGCGCCGCCGGGCCTGTCCACTCCGTGGACGTCGACCAGGTGGTCGTCGTCGTGGAGGGTGCTCTCGTAGCCGAGCTGGACGGCGCGCAGGAGCGGATCGCCACCGGCGACTCGGTGCTGCTGCCGGCCGGTGCCGAGCGCCGCCTCGTCGCCGGCGACAGCGGTGCCGTCACGGTCACGTCCTCCGTCCCCGGCGGGAAGGCACAAGCGGCCGGCGCCGAGCCGGTGCCCGTGCCGTGGGCACGCTGAACCCGGGGCGGGAGGGGCCGTCGGCGCCGCCGGCACCTCCCGCGGAGGCCCTACCGCTCATCCGGTTGCTGGCCATGGCCGTGTCCACTGCGCTGGAGTCGCTGCACGCGGAACTGGCCTCGGCCGGGCATCCCGCTCTGCGGCCGGCCCACGGGTTCGCCCTCAACGCCATCAGCACCGGTGCGGACACGGCCTCGGCGCTCGCGGAACGGCTGGGGATGACCAAGCAGGGAGCAGCCAAGCTGGTCGGGGTGCTCGTCGCCCACGGCTACGTCCGCGTGGGGAGGGGCCCGGACGACGGACGGCGCAAGCCGCTGCAGCTGACCGCCCGTGGCCGGTCAGCGGTGTCGGCGTCGGTGACGATCCAGGGGGACATCGAGCACCGCTGGGCCGACATCGCCGGCGCCGAAGCCGTGGCGGTGCTCCGAAGGGCGCTCCAGGACATCGTCCTCTCGGCGAACGGCGGCGTTCTTCCGCCGGTCAGGCCCACCTGGTAGCCGGCACCCCCGGCCCGCGACCAGGACGCGGGGAACCGCGCGCTCAGCGAGCGGTCCGCCGTCGAGGTCGCGAGGGGACCAGTCCACCGACGGGCCCGGGCCTACCGGCTGTCGGAAACCTGGCCCGACCCGTCGTGGGGCGGTGAGACGTCCTGTCGACGGGACACCGCGTGCCTCCGGTCGCCCGGAGCGGCACATGACGGCAGCGGAGAGCGGCTCGAGGCCCTGCCTCCTGGGCAGCGCTCGGACCTCGGCGACGGAGTCGACCGTCGTCGTCGTGTCGGCCACGGCGGGGTGAGCGAGGGCTGCCGCCGGCCATGGTCGGTTTCGTGCGGGTCGTCACCGACACCACGACCCAGTCCTGGCTCGGAGACCTGTTCGTGCCGCGACCAGGTCCGGGCGACCTCTCTGATTTCGGGCGGGTCGGGTGACAGGTGTGCGCGGACCACGTCGACGCTGACGCGGTCGGGATCATCGGTGATCTCGTACGGGCCGAGTCGCCCGAGGGTCGACCTGGTCGAGAGGAGCGCGGCGATGTCGCAGGAAGGCCTCATGGTTGCTCCAGGCTCGCGATGACTGCGGGCGCCGGTGGCGGCCTTGCGCAATCAAGCGGACGTCCTGTCACACGGCTGTTCCGGCGACCCCGCGGAGCGCCCTGCCTGGCTAGTCTGCGGCCGTGGACTTCTCGGTCCTCGGCCCGCTCCAGGTACGGGTCGGTGAGAAGGCCGTGGCAGTCCGCCGCGGTCATCCACGCGTTCTGCTGACCTACCTCCTGCTGCATCCCGGTGAGCCGGTCCCGGGGTCGCTGCTGGCTGACCCGACCTGGAACGGGCATCCCCCTGCCGACGCTGCTCACGCGGTGCACCGGATGGTGTCCTACCTCCGACGGACGATCGGCGCGCTGGACGAGCTGCCTCTGCGAACGACGTCCGGCGGCTGTGTGCTCGACGTGCCGCCCGCGGCCGTGGACAGCGTGCGTTTCAGCCGACTCGTCCGCGACGCGCGGGGAGGCCCTGTTCCAACCCTCGTTTCGCTCCACGAGGCCCTCGGGCGCGGGGATCCCCTCACGGACGCCGCCGAGCTGCCCTGGGCCGTGCCCTGCATCGCCGAGCTCGAGGAGCTGCACCTGCAGGCGCACGAGCTGCGACTGGACCGCCTCCTGGATCTGGGGCGCCACCAGGAGGCCGTTCCGTCGGCCCAGGCCCTCGCCGCGGCTCATCCGTCGCGGGAGCACTTGACCAGGTCACTGATGCTGGCTCTGTACCGCAGCGGACGGCAGGGCGACGCGTCGGCTGCAGCAGCGACGTTGCGACGGACGCTCGCCGAAGATCTGGGGCTCGATCCGAGCCCAGCAGTGCCCGAACTCGAGCACCGGATCCTCGTCCAGGATCCGGACCTGGCGGCCCCGCCCGTGATCCCGGCTGGGCCGGATGCGACGAAGGCCCCGCTGCTCGAGTCCAGCGCCGAGAACATCGCCCCTGCGCAGCGCGCCAAGGCCGGAGAACGCACGTCCACGCGCCGGGCCGTGACCTCCCTGGTCGGTCGAGACGCCGACATCACCGCGGCGTCCGCGGCCTTCCACGACGCAGGACTGCTGACGCTCACCGGTCCTGGCGGCACGGGAAAGACCCGGTTGGCGCTGGCGGTCCTGGAGCGTGACCCGGAGCCAGCGTCACCGAGGACCTGCTGCACCGCCAGGTGGAGGAGCTCCCCGACGCCGTCTTCTACGTCAGCGGACCGGTCGCGATGGTCACCGACGTCCGGCTCATGCTGCAGCGCCTCGGCGTCCGGCGGCTTCGAGTGCGATCCGTCGCCCAGGGCTACCGCCCAGTTCGTCAGCCACGTCCACCCGCACTCTCACCACCTCGTCGAAGGAGGCAGGTCATGGAGCACGTGCACCACCACGGAGTCGCACGCTGGAACCGGCCGCTCGCCCTGGCATCAGCAGTCCTCGCGGGCCTGCTGGCGGGCGGCATGGTGCTCATCCGAGCGGTGCTCGTCCCCTTCTGGCGCGAGACGCCGCCGACCGAGTTCCGGGCATGGTTCGCTGCGAACGTCGACCGGCTGCGCCGGCTGATGGTCCCCCTCGGTGCCGCGTCCGGTGTGGTCAGCGTCGCCTCGGCGATCGTCCAGTGGAGCCACCGTGATCGGCAGGTGCCGTCGTCCGTCGCTGCCGCGGTGGCGACCGGAGGCGTGATCGCGATCACCCTCACCGTGAACGAGCCGGCAAACCACCGGTTCAGCGAGGGGTCGCTGACCGACGACGAGACCCAGGACCTGCTGCGGACGTGGGCGCGCTGGCACGACGTCCGCGTCCTTCTCGGGCTGGCGGCAACGGTTGCCGCGGCATCGGCCCTGGGAGAGCGCCGGTCCCGTGAGCAGGTGCTCCGGTGAGCGATCCGGGGAGTCGGACCGTCCCGCAGGGCGATGCGGTGCGAACGGCCCCGCCACAGAGGTGCGACCGGTCACCGTCGACGTCGCGGCGGTCGTCTCCGGCTCCCGGGGTCCGGTCACCGCAGGCTGTTGTGACCGTTGCCCGTAGCGGGGATCCTGCCCGTGCGTGAGACCGGAGCGCGGGTCGCCGGAACGGCCGAGGACCTGCAGGCCAATCCACAACCCACCACCACGATGAGGTGACAGGTCATGACAGCAGCAGATGATGCCCGTGAACGCTGGCTGGACGGCGGTAGCCCCGGCTACCAGGTCCTGCCCGAGCCGATAGCACTCGAGGAGACCATCGCCGTCCACCCGGCGGAGCCGGCATCGCCCCCGGCCGGGTGGCACGTCGGACCTGGTGCCCTCGAAGACGGAGGCGACGGGGGTGACTGACTGCCTCTGAAGCGTCAAACGGCTCACGGAACGGCGGCGAACCGCCGCGTACGCGATCATGACGGCCCGGCAGTGCGCGGGCCCGCCCCGAGGGAGCGCCCCCGCCGAGTGGACACGGCTCGGCGGGTGTGTGATAGCTGCGGAGGCGGGTGACCAGCAGCGCCGTTGGCTCCGCCGGGTCATGCCAGGTCTCTGGGTGCCGGGCGGGGTGCCTGAAGCTGGGACCGGGCGTACCGCGGAGCGGAAGTGGTCGGGGCGGATGACCTTTCTGGTCATCCGCCCCTTCCCTGTCCGATGTTGTCGGCGACATCCGCCCCTAGGGCTGACCTACCGCCATGGCGGCGGCGCCGACGCTTCCATCCGCTCGGTCAACGGGTGGGCTCCGCCGCTCGCCGGGGGAGCACCCAACCGGGCCGCACGAAGTGGCAGGTGTAGCCGTGCGGGTACTTCTGCAGGTAGTCCTGGTGCTCCTCTTCGGCCTCCCAGAACGGACCGGCCGCGGCCACCTCGGTGACGACCTTGCCGGGCCACAGCCCCGACGCATCGACATCGGCGATCGTGTCCTCGGCGACCCGCTTCTGCTCGTCGCTGGTGTAGTAGATCGCGGAGCGGTAGCTCCGGCCCACGTCATTGCCCTGCCGGTCCTTCGTCGTCGGGTCGTGGATCTGGAAGAAGAACTCCAGCAGCTCCCGGAACGAGATCAGGTCGGGGTCGAAGACGATCTCGACCGCCTCGGCGTGATCGCCGTGATCGCGGTAGGTCGCGTGCGGCGTCTCACCTCCCGAGTACCCGACGCGGGTCGAGAGCACCCCCCGGCGCTTGCGCAGCAGTTCCTGCGCGCCCCAGAAGCAGCCTCCGGCCAGAATCGTGGTCTCAGCAGTCATCGTGTGCCTCTCCTCCTGTTGAGCACGCTGTTGACAACAGCGCGTCGCGTGCCGGCATTTCGTTCGCCGGCCCGGGTGACAGGGGCCCGGTGGAGGCGGGGCTGCGACGGGTGGTCTACCGGCGCTCGCTGCCGCTCGCGACGAGGAACCTGCGCGCGCCCGGGCCGGCCGGGTGAGCGAGGTGCGGACGTTCCCGACGAGGAGCCGGTCGCTGGCGGTGATGCGCGACTGGCTGTTCGAGCGCGGGGTGACCGTCGCGGCGATCGAGTCGACCTCGACGTACTGGAAGCCGCTTTTTTACTGCCTGGAAGAATGCTCCGCTTGAAGTCCGCCGCCGGCACCGTGTGGGCCAAGCCAAGCCAAGACGTGGCGCGGCTCGGAGACCGGACCCCGGCTAGCCGGCGGACTGGCCTTGGGTCCGCGCATCGTCAGAATCGGCCTGCCTGTCTTGTCACGTGAGCAGGGAGGGGGCGTGTCAACCGACGGCCTGCGGTTGTCTGCAACCACTGACACTCCCAGTCGGACGAGCGCAAGCCGAACCAGCGCCAGCAGCATCACGTCTTGGTCGCGGGCTGGAGCACGCCTCCTTCGACGCCTGCCTGGACGACCGCGGTGCTCCGCACCGTCTCCGAGAACGGCGCGGCGGACGTCGCCCGCACCGTCGATGCCGTCCTGGATGCCACGAGCAGCTCCCTGCACGCCTACATCTCCGCGACGCAGGACCGGCTGCTCGAGCAGGTGGAGCGGCTGCTCGCCGAGATCGGCGGCTCGACCGACGGCGACCGCTTCCGGACCGTGATGCTCGTGCTCGACGGCGAACCCATCTCCGACGACCGGGCCGGCGCCCTCCTGCGCTACGAGAAGGGCCGGCGACACGCCGCAGCCATCGTCTGGAACGAGGCGCCCTCGCAGAGCTCCGACGGCGATCTGGAGCGCACCGTCGACCGCGTGCTGCGCGAGTCCGGCACGCGCCAGACCTGTCTGATCTGGGCCTCCGCGCACGTCCTGTGGGTCTGGTGGAACGACGCCAGCACGCGGACGGTCGCCCACGTCAAGGAGGAGCTGACCGCGCTCCGTGTCCCGGGCATGCGCATCGCGCTCGGGGACACCGGACGGGGCCGCGACGGGTTCCGCCGCACGCACCAGCACGCACGCGAGGTGCAGCGGCTGATGCTCAGGGAGGGGCGGTCCAGGGTCGTGGCGTACGCCGACGTCGACGCCGTCACCCTCGCGGCTCGCGACGCGGCCGAGGCCGAGGCCTTCGTCGACCGCACCCTCGGTGCCCTCCGCGAGGCGCCTGTCGAACTCCGCGACACCATGCGCCTCTACCACCGGTTCCAGCGCAGTCCCGCCCGCACCGCCCGCGAACTCCACACGCACCGCAACACCGTGATCTCCCGGGTGGAACGCGCCTCGAGGCTCATCCCGGACGGCGTCCTCGATCACCCGCTCGAGCTCGAACTCGCCCTGGAACTGGACTACTGGCTCCGCCGCTCGTGAGAGGCAGGAAGCGGCCAGTAGCGCCAGAGCAGCCAGCCCACCGCCCCGGCGGTCGCGCGCCCCCGGCCGCTGACCGGGGCCTCGAGGACTGCGAGCAGGAGCCCGAGCGCATCGGCTCGAAGCGGAGCCGGTCGGGCTCCGCGGTCTCGGCGGCGCTCCACCCATCCGCGCCCGGGGCACCGGGACCAGGGGCGCCACCGGCCACGCGGACGCCCCCGTCCCTGCCGGCCACCGGCGACGGCGGCCCGTGCTCGGTGGCGGCTACGCCCTCGTCGGCGTTCGGACGTCCTCGGCGTCGAGGGCGGCGGCGACGCGGCGGTGCGCCTCCCAGATCGCCTCGGGCAGGCCGTCGAACTGGGCCAGGTGCTGCTCCCGGTGGGTCATCTCCTGCCGCCAGCGCGGGACGTCGATCGTGAGGAGCCGGTCGAGGTCCCCGGGGCGGATCTCCAGGCCGGTCAGGTCCAGCTCCTCCCTGGTGGGGACGATCCCGACCGGCGTCCGGACACCGGTGACCTCGCCGTTCCTGAGCCGCACCAGCCAGAGCAGGGCCCGCAGGTTCTCGCGGTACCCGGGCCAGAGGAAGCGGCCGTCGTCGGGGTCCCGCTGGAACCAGTTGACGTGCGCGAAGACCGGCTGGTCGGTGGCTCGGCCGAGGACGTCGAGCCAGTGGGCGGCGTAGGCGCCTTCGGGATAGCTCATGAACGGGCGCATCGACATCGGGTCGTAGCGCAGCTGCCCTTCGACCCCCTCGGCGGCGAACGTCGCCTCGGCGCCCAGCGTCAGGCCGTCGTAGACGCCCTCCGCCAGGTCGGGAATGGCCCGGACCAGCGGTTCGCGGTCCCGGGTGCGGCCGCCGAAGATGATGGCGTCGACCGGGACGCCGCGCGGGGTGTCGAAGTCCGCGGCGACGTTCGGCACGTTCGCGAGCGTGGTGGTGAACCGGCTGTTCGGGTGCGCCCAGGGAGCGTCCCGGTCGCTCGCCGGACGCTCGTCGATCAGCCGACCCGTCCAGTCGCGCCAGCCCGCGGTGTCGACGGGTGGCTCCGGTGTCCGTCCCTCCCACCACACCTCGCCCGTGTGCTCGTTGTGGGCGACGTTGGTGAAGATCGTGCCGGTACCGGGCCCGAGGGCGGCCAGGGCCGTCGGGTTGGTCGTCTCGTTGGTGTCCTTGGCGACGCCGAACACCCCGAACTCCGGGTTGATCGCGTAGACCCGCCCGTCGTCGGGGTCGACCCGCAGCCAGGCGATGTCGTCGCCGTAGAACTCGACGTGGTAGCGGTCACCGAGAGCGTCGGGGGGCAGCATCATGGCGAGGTTGGTCTTGCCCGACGCGCTCGGGAACCCGCCGCAGACGTGGTACTTCCGCCGCGTCCGCCTGTCGGTGATCCCCAGGAGCATGAACTGCTCGGCCAGGAACTGCCCCGACTTCCAGCCGTCGTAGGCGGCCTGGCGCAGGCCGTGGGCGATCTTCCCCAGAAGCGCGTTGCCGCCGTAGGAGGAGCCGTAGTGCAGGATCGTGCGCTCGTCGGCGACCGTGACGAAGTACCGCTGGTCCTCCGGTGTGCCCTGGCCCAGCGTCTCCAGGTCACCGGTCACGTGCACCCCGCGGACGAAGCTGCCCGGGTCGGCGAGGTCGTTCACGTGCTCCACGCCCACCCGGGCCATGCGGATCATGTGCAGGACCACGGTGCGGCAGTCGGTGAGCTCGACACCGGCCGCGTAGGCCTCGAGCGGGGAGCCGGGCGGCGCCATCAGGTACGGGACGACGTACAGGGTCCTTCCGGCCGACGCACCCCGCATCCGCTGCTCGAGAAGGGGCCGCATCTCCCCGGCGGGACGCCAGTTGTTGTAGACACCGGCGTCGGCGGTGTCGTGGGTGGCGACGACGGTGCGCTCCTCGGACCGGGCCGTGTCCTTGGTGTAGCTGCGCGAGTAGTAGCGCCCGTCCCCGGCCGGCAGGATCTCGCCGGCGTCGAGCGCCTCCTGCAGCAACCGGGCGTCGTCGGACGAGTTGACCACCTCGATCCGTTCGGCGCCGGTCACGCCCGCCCAGTACCGCACGTGGTCCCGGACGTGGCTGTTCGTCACTCCGGCTTCGTCGAGAACGGCGTCAACGGCGGTCACAGCTCGTCCCTTCGTGCGGTTCGGTGGACGCGGGGCTGCCCGGATCATCCCGGTCCGGGCAACAGGTGAGCGCGCCGACGGCGCTCACTGCTGGTCGCGCTCGACCACCGGGGCGAGCAAGGCCCTCGCGCTGGGCTCCGGTCCGGCGCAGGCGGGCGGACGACGAGTGGGCCGGCCGGGCCCCGACCCCGCCCGACTCGTGGGAGCGGTCAGCCTGTACCGGGCGCCGGTGAGCAGAGCGGCGAGGACGGAGGCCTGGCCGGCGGAGAGCCTGAGGGTGATCAGGAGGTCGTCCCATCCGCGTTCGAGGAGCACGAGCTCGCGAGGGCCGCGGTCCTCGACGACCACCGTGACCTCCCGGCCCCGGTCGGCCGGGACGGTGTAGCGCCAGCCGATCCCCGGAAGCCGTTCCGCCTGCACCGGGAGATCCCCGACGGGGCGCGTCGTCGTCCCGCCTCCCGCAGCGCCACCGAGCGCGAGTCCCACGGCCGGCGCGCCGACGAGGGCGAACACGATCGCGCCGAGCACACCGCTGACCAAGACCGCACGCGCTCCCTCCCCTCCTGCCGGCTCGGACCATCCCGGTGGGCCGAGCCGCTCCTGCCGACCACCGGCAACCAGCGGCCGGCGTCCAGCCGTCCGGCGCCACCGCCGCGCGCCGGTCACCAGTTCGCGGGTGGGTCGCTGGCCGGGAAGGAGTGCATGCCCCAGAGGTCGACGTCGTCGACCAGCCCGTCGTCCGCTGTCCCAGCACCTGCGAGGGCACCGCCGGGCGTTCTCCTCGCAGGTCCGGCGCCCGCGGAGCGCGGAGAAAGCCCACCCGTGCCGGAGGTCTGCTCCTCCGGGGGGAGCGAGAGGGCGGTCGTCACGGCGGCTGCTCCTGTCAGGTCGTCGGCGTACGTCCAGCCTGGACCCGGTCGACGCCGCTGCCCACGGCCGCCGACGGACATCTCGTGCACGAGGTGTTCGGCGACGGTCGGCAACGACCGTCGGCGGACGGCAGCTCTGCACCACCGCCGGCCGCGGTCGCGGGCTCAGGTTCCGGCGCCCGGATCGCCGGGGTCGTCCAACGCGTAGGCGACCGCCTCGTCCAGCGTCATGGCGCGTCCGAGCATCCACGAGTCGGTGAACCGCTCTGCGCCGAGCGCGTCACGGAGGGCGGTGAGCTGGCTGTCGAGGGGGTGCTGGGGGTGCTGGTGGTCGTTGAGGGCGTGCGCGAGGACGCTGGCACATCCGTTGAGCCGTGCGGCCCGCTGCAGCTGTGACTGCATGGTGGCCATGCGAGCCAGCAGCTCGATCGCGGCGGCGATCGCCGGCTGGTCGTGGACGGTGACGGCGAGCGGGAGGCTCTCCTCGAGAAGGCGGCGTGCGGCCGGTTGGTCACCCTCGTCGAGGGCGAGCGCCGCCAGCTCGTGCAGGGAGGTGGTGCCGCCCCAGACGTCGCCGATCCGTTCGTGGACCGCTCTGGCCTCGACGAACCGCTCGCGGGCCCGTGTCTGGTCGCCGCCGGCCATGGCGACGCGGCCGAGACTGATCAGCATCCACCCGATGCAGCGGTCGTCTCGCAGGCGGCGGGCTTCCTCGAGGCCCTCCTCCAGGGCGTGCCGGCCCGCGTTCAGGTCGCCGCCCGTGGACAGGACGATCCCGAGGTAGCCCTGGCAGCTGGACCACAGCCAGGCGTCGCCGGATGCCCGGGAGATGGCGAGTGCTTCCTGGAGCAGGGCGGCGCCGTGTTCGTGTTCCCCCCGCGCCCCGGTGGCCGCGCCGAGGATCATCAGCGCGAATCCGAGCGAGTGGTCGTCTCCGAGCCGGCGGTGCTCCGGGATGCTGTCCGCGAGGAAGCCCTGCAGAGCCTCGAAGTCTCCCTGCATGAAGGCGCAGCGTGCCGCGGAGAGCCGCGCGGCGGCCACCGCCGCGGCGGAGCCGCCGGTAGTGGCGAGCAGGCGCTGCAGCTCCATGCGGCCCTCGTGGACGTGGCCGCGCACCTGCCAGAACCTCCAGAGCGCCGCCGCCGTCCGCAGACCGACGTCGGGGTCGACCCGGTCGCCCGCGCGGGACAGCGCCGCACGCAGGTTGTCGTGCTCGGCGTCGAGGATCTCCAGCCACCGCACCTGGTCCGGACCGCGCAGCGCACGTTCGGCTCGCTCGGCCAGCCGGAGGTGACGACGCGCGTGGCGTTCGCTCAGGTCCTGGGCTCGGTCGCTGTGCGCGAGCAGATCGACTGCGTACTCGCGGATCGTCTCGAGCATGTCGAACCGCGGCTCGTCGCCCACGACGTCGGTCGCTCGCAGCAGGTTGGCCGCCACCAGCTCGTCGACGGCCTCCACCACGTGGAGCTCATCCGCTCCGGCCACGTCCTGCAGCGAGTCGATCGTGAATCCGCCGACGAAGACCCCCATGGCCGTGAACAGCCGCTGCACCTCCGGCTGGAGCAGGTCGTAGCTCCACTGGATGGCCGCCCGCAAGGTCCGGTGGCGCTCGGGCACGTCGCTCTCGCCGGTTCGGAGGAGGTCGAGCCGCCGTCCCAGGCGGGCGACGATGGCCCGGGGGGAGAGCAGTGGCGTCCGTGCCGCCGCCAGTTCCAGTGCCAGCGGCAGTCCGTCGAGGCGGACGCACAGCTCCGCGACCGAGTCGGCGTTGGCCTGGGTCAGCGCGAATCCCGGCCGGGCGGTGCCGGCCCGCTCGACGAAGAGCTCGACGGCTTCTGATCCCGCAAGTGCCGACAGCCCTGCACTGGCCGCCGGGAGCGCGAGGCACGGGACGGCGAAGAC
Organism: Blastococcus sp. SYSU D00669; assembly: GCF_054050715.1. Taxonomy (NCBI): domain Bacteria; kingdom Bacillati; phylum Actinomycetota; class Actinomycetes; order Geodermatophilales; family Geodermatophilaceae; genus Blastococcus; species Blastococcus sp. SYSU D00669. The sequence goes on along the minus strand of NZ_JBJGZV010000026.1, from coordinate 39,710 downwards.
GTGCTCCTCACGGATCGCCAGCCGCTTCCGGCTCGTGACCAGCATCGTGACGGCCGGCGCCGCCGCGAGGAGGTCTGCGAGGCAGGAGGCGGCGTCGAGCACTTGCTCGACGTTGTCCAGGACGAGGAGCATCCGGCGCTGTCGGAGGCGCTCGGCGATGACCGCTCCCGCGCGGCTGGGGGCTATCCGTCGGAGGCCCATGGCTTCGGCGACCGCGGCCATCACCAGTCGAGGATCGCGGGTCGTCGCCAGGTCGACGACCAGGACGTCGTTCCCGAACGCTGCAGCCATCCGCGTCGCCGCCTCGACCGCCAGCCGCGTCTTGCCTGCGCCTCCGGGGCCGGTGAGGGTGAGCATCCGGACATCTGGCCGGCGCAGCATGGTCTGGACGACGGCGAGCTCGTGCCGTCGCCCAACGAAGGGCGTCCCATGTCCGGCCGTGAGACCGACACGGGGCGGAGGAGGAAGGGGACCGAGCACGTGGTCGGGCTCGGCCGACACTCGCAGGGCCGGGTCCTGGCGGAGGACGGCGCGCTCGAGGTCCTGCAGTTCGCAGCCCGGCTCGATGCCGAGTTCCTCCACCAGGTCACGCCGTGCGTCACGGAGCACGGCGAGGGCCTCGGCCTGCCGACCGGATCGGTAGAGCGCGAGCGTCAGCTGTGCACGCAGGTGCTCGCGCAGCGGATGCGCGGCCACCAGCGTCCTGAGTTCGCCGATCACCTCCGCCGGCCGGCCCGCCGCGAGGTCCGCGTCGATCCGCGCCTCGAGCGCGGCCACGCGGAGCTCCTCCAGCCGAGCGATCTCGGCCCGGCCCGCAGGCGTGGTGCCCAGGTCCTCCAGCGGGGGTCCGCGCCACAAGGACAGGGCCCGGCGCAGCAAGCGACCCGCGTCGGGCGGCTCGGCGCCGCGGGCTTCGGCCACCAGCCGGGTGAAGACCTCCAGGTCCAGCCGCCCGGGTTCGACCCGCAGCTCGTAGCAGCGCGGACGGGTGACCAGGTTCTCCTCGCCGAGCACGCGGCGCAGCCTGCACACGTACGTCTGCAGCACCTTGCGCGCACTGGGAGGCGGCCGCTCGCCCCACAGCTGCTCGATCAGCCGGTCGACAGCAACCGGCTCGCCTCTGCGCAACAGCAGGCTCGCCAGGACCGCACGCTGCTTGGCGGCGGGAACAACGACCACGTTGCCCCTGTCGCGCACCTCGAGCGGGCCCAGGACGCCGAATTCCATCTCTCCGCGGTGCATACCAGCCCCCCGCCCTGAGGACCAGACCCGATCGCACCGCTCCCGGTCCACGGCCCGGCCGAGGCGGCAGGCGTCAACCGGGAGCCGGTATGCCGCCGCTCTACCCCGCGTCGACCGGACCCGGTGAGGCTTGCTGCACCTGCAGCAGAGAGGGCGAGGGCCATGGCGAGCGTTCGTTCCACCGACGGGACCGAGATCTCCTACCACGTCACGGGCCAGGGCCCCGCGGACGTGCTCTTCATGCACGGCTGGGCCGGATCCGGCGCGTACTTCGACAGCACCATCGGGCACCTGGACGTCTCCCGCCTGCGAGCCGTCACGTTCGACATGCGAGGGCACGGCGCCTCTGGCCGGACCGACTCCGGGTACACGCTCGAGCAACTGACCGACGACCTGATCGCCGTGGCGGACGGCGCGGGTTCGGACCGCTTCGTCGTGGTCGGGTTCAGCATGTCCGGCAAGTTCGCGCAGTACGTCTCGTGCACCCACCCCGATCGCGTGCTCGGTCAGGTCCTGGTGGCCGGCTGCCCGGCCGGCGTGCTCCCCATGCCGCCGGAGCTGCTCGCCGACTGGTACGCGCGCGAAGGAGATGCCGGGCGGATGGCGGCGATCGTGGCGCAGTACGCCACGCAGCCGGTGTCGGCCGAGCTGCTCGGGCGGTGCGGCCAGGACGCCGCCCGGGTGCCGCGTGCGGCCCTGCAGGGGACCATGGAACTGGTCACGTCGACCACCTTCACGGATCGGCTGGCCGACCTCGCGGTCCCCACGCTCGTGGTCGGCGGCCGCGACGACCAGATCTTCACCCCGGACGCACTCGCAGAGGCCGTCGCAGCGCCCCTGCCCGGGGCGCGGCTGGAGATCCTCGACTGCGGGCACGAGATCCCCGTCGAGCGACCGCGGCAGCTCGCCGAGCTGATCGACGAATTCGCTGCCGAGGTGCTGCAGGGGGCGACGGAGCAGCAGTCCGCCGGATCCGCCTAGAGACGTGTCGAGGCTGGTTGCCACCCGAGCCGCGCGGGGGACCCCGTGAACCGCCGCGACGACGGTGGACGGCCCGCCGCTCTGCCCGGACCGACGACGACTAGGTCGTCGAGCGGCTCTCGTGGACGCGGACGGGTCCAGGAGTCACCCGACCCCGTGCCGGCCGCTCCGGGCGGTCGGCATGCTCCCACGAGCAGGCTCCGGGTAGCCGTGCTGGCGGTCGGCGGTCTGCTCGTGGGCCTGGTCGTGGGTGGGGGCAGCGATGTCCTCTCGCGAGGTGGAGCTGCGGGCGGGGCTTCGGCGGCGCCGGTCGCCGTCGGTCCGGTCGAGGAGGCCCCGACGGAGACCCCGGCGTTCGTGCTCCGGATCTTCAACCCCGGTGAACACGACGCCGAGGTGACCCTCGTCGAGGTGGCCGGCTGGGCACCCGACCGATCCACCACGGCACGCGTGGAAGGGGGGAGCTGGGGGCTGGTCGAGTTCTCGGCGCCGGCGGACTGCCGCCGGCCGCTGGGCGACGTCCGGAGCGCGCGCGTGCGGGTGCGCTCGTCCAGCGGAGCCACCGAGCGGGAGCTGCCGCTGCCGGTGAGCGCCGGGACGCTCCTGGACTACCACGAGGCGAGGTGCGCCCCGCCGGCCCCGGTCACGGCCGACGAGTTGGCGGGCGCATGGCTCCTCGAGGAGGTGTACGGCTCCTTTAAGAGCGGCGAGGGCGTGCTCATGATCCGGTTCGACCCGGATGGGACGTTCGTGATGGACCCCCAGGGAGGGCTGTTCACCGGCCGCCCCGCCGTGTGGGGGAGCTATCGGGTCGACGGCGCACTCCTGACCACGACGGCGGAGGACGGCTGGGCGTGCGAGCCCGGTCCCGGCGGGACGGCGACCTGGCTGGCATCCGTCCCGGCCGAGGGGGAACTGCGCCTGGCGCTCCAGCCCGGGAGCCGGTGCCCGCAGGGTGAGGGAGACGTGTGGCTCACCCGTCGCGTGCTCCTCGCCCCTGGGCTGCCGTCGCCGACCCCCGGCTCGGTACCGGCTCCGGACTAGGGCCACTGCCGGAGACGATCCCGGTTCGACCGTCGGGGGAGCGACAGCCCGCCCGGTCGCCTGAAGCCCCCGCCCTTCCGCGCCTCCGACTGCTGGGATGCGTCACGAGTCCGGCGGATGAACGGCAACATCGACGGATCCGATCCAGAGCAGCAGCAACATCTGTTGGACAGGGACTTCCTGGCCGGGTGAGAGTCCTCACGGGCGCCGCGGTCGACACCACCCACGACGGACTGCGGCTCGGAGCGGAGGTCGGGATGTCGAGCCAGGAGACAGAGGTCCTCGTCGTCGGCGGGGGCCAGGCCGGCGTGGCGATGAGCGAACACCTGGGCGACTGCGGTGTGCCGCACCTCGTCCTGGAGCGATCGCGCATCGCCGAGCGCTGGCGCTCCGAACGCTGGGACTCGCTGGTCGCCAACGGGCCGGCCTGGCACGACCGCTTCCCCGGGCTGGAGTTCTTCGACGTCGACCCCGACGGGTTCGCCGGCAAGGAGCAGGTCGCCGACTACTTCGTCGCCTACGCGGAGAAGATCGGCGCGCCGATCCGCACAGGCGTCGAGGTCACCAGCGTGCGCAAGAACGAGGGCCGGCCCGGATTCCGCGTGGAGACCTCCGACGGGACCCTCGACGCGCGCTTCGTCGTCGCCGCGACCGGGCCGTTCCAGCGGCCGGTGGTCCCGCCGATCGTCCCGGACGGCGCGGTGCCCGTGCAGATGCACTCCAACGGCTACCGCAACCCGGGTCAGCTTCCCGAGGGCGCCGTCCTCGTGGTCGGCGCCGGGTCGTCGGGCGTGCAGATCGCCGACGAGCTGCGGCGGTCCGGCCGGCGCGTGTACCTGTCGGTCGGCCCGCACGAGCGCCCGCCGCGCAGCTACCGCGGCCGCGACTTCTGCTGGTGGCTCGGTGTCCTCGGCAAGTGGGACCTCGACACACCCCCGCAGGGTGCCGAGCACGTGACCATCGCGGTGAGCGGCGCCCACGGCGGCCGCACGGTCGACTTCCGCGGCCTGGCCGCCGACGGCGTCCGGCTCGTGGGGATGACGTCGTCGTACGCCGACGGCGTGCTGCGCTTCGCGGATGACCTGGGCCGCAACATCGCCGGCGGCGACGCGAGCCTGCTGGCGCTGCTGGACGAGGCGGACGCCTACGTGGAGCGCAACGGCCTCGACCTGCCGGAGGAGCCGGAGGCCCGTGTGCTCGGGCCGGACCCGGCGTGCGTGACCGACCCGCTGCTCGACCTCGACCTCGCCGCCGCCGGCGTCACCTCGATCATCTGGGCCACCGGCTACGCGACCGACTACAGCTGGCTGCAGGTCGACGCCTTCGACGAGCGCGGCCGGCCGCAGCACCGCCGGGGCGTGTCGTCCGAGCCGGGCGTCTACTTCCTGGGCCTGCCGTGGCTGTCGCGGCGCGGCTCGAGCTTCATCTGGGGCGTCTGGCACGACGCCAGGTACCTCGCCGACCACATCAGGACCCAGCGGGGCTACCTCGCCCACGAGAACGGAGCCGCCCGGTGAACCCGCCGATCGTCGCCGGGGGCCACACCCGGATCCGCCCGTTCAACACCCGCGACACCTATCCTGAGCAGAACCTCGACAACGACCTCTGCCAGGCCGTGGTCGCCGGGAACACCGTCTACGTGCGGGGCCAGATCGGGCAGGACCTCGACACCAGCGAGTCGGTCGGCATCGGCGACGTCGAGGCGCAGACCGAGCAGGCGATGGCCAACATCGACCTGCTGCTGCGCGAGGCCGGCGCCCGGATGGAGCACCTGGTCAAGCTGACGATCTACATCGTCGACCCGCGCTACCGGGAGACCGTCTACCGCACCATCGGGCGCTGGACCAAGGGCGTGCACCCGATCTCCACCGGGCTCGTGGTCTCCGGGCTCGCCCGGCCCGAGTGGCTGGTCGAGGTCGACGCGATCGCGGTGATCCCGGAGGACGCACGGTGACCTTCTCGGTCCTGGCCACCGACGGGAACGGCGCGGTCGGCATGGCCGTCACGTCGTCCAGCCCGGCGGTGGCCGCGCGCTGCCTGCACCTGCGGTCCGGCGTCGGCGGCGCCGCCTCGCAGAACGTCACCGACCCGCGCCTGGGCACCGCCCTGCTCGACGCGCTGGAGACCGGCATCGGCGCGAGCGACGCCCTGGACGGCCTCGTGCAGGGCACCGACCTGGTCGAGTACCGCCAGCTCACCGTCCTCGACCTGCGGGGCGCCGCGGCGGCGTTCTCCGGTGCGAAGACGCTGGGGGTGCACGCCGACCGGGTCGGCTCCGGTGTCGTGGCCGCGGGCAACCTGCTCGCGACGACCGACGTGGTCGACGCGGTCGTCGTGGCCTTCGAGGGCTCGACCGGCGAGCTCGAGGAGCGGCTCCTGGCCGCGCTCGAGGCCGGGCTGGCCGCCGGAGGAGAGGCCGGCCCGCTGCACTCGGCGGGGCTGGCCGTCGTCCGCGCGGTCGACTGGCGGGAGACCGACCTGCGGGTCGACTGGAGCGAGGACCCGCTCGGCGACCTGCGCTCCCTGCTCGCGGTCTGGCTGCCGCAGCGCGACGACTACGTCACCCGCGGGCTGGACCCGACGGCGGCGCCGTCGTACGGCGTCCCCGGGGACGAGTGAGCGGGGTGAAGGAGCAGGCCGCGCGCACGGTCGCGGCGGACGCCGAGCGGTTGGTCCGGCTCTCCGAGCAGCTGCACGCCCACCCGGAGACCGCCTGGCAGGAGCACCGGTCGGCCCGCTGGGTGGCCGAGGCGCTCGAGGAGGCCGGCTTCGCCGTCACCCCCGCCTACCTCGGGCTCGACACCGCTTTCCTCGCCACCTACGGCGACGGCCCCTTCCGGCTGGGGCTGTGCGCCGAGTACGACGCCCTGCCCGGCCTCGGGCACGCCTGCGGCCACAACCTCATCGCCGCGATCACCGTCGGCGCGGCCCGGGCCCTCGCGCCGCTCGCCGACGCCGCGGGGCTCGCGATCGAGGTGTACGGGACGCCGGCCGAGGAGGGCGGGGGCGGCAAGATCGAGCTGCTGGAGCGCGGGGCGTTCGCCGGCCTGGACCTGGCGATGATGGCCCACCCGGCACCGGTCGACGTCGCGGAGGCCGAGCCGTTCGCCGTCTCGCACTCGCACATCACCTACAAGGGCAAGGCGGCGCACGCCGCGGCCTACCCGGAGCAGGGCGTCAACGCCGCCGACGCGTTCACCATCGCCCAGGTCGCGGTCGGGCTGCTGCGCCAGCAGCTGCCGCCCACGGTCCGCGTCCACGGCGTCGTGACCAACGGCGGCGAGGCGCCGAACGCGATCCCGGCACGGACCGAGGGCCGGTGGTACGTGCGCGCCGAGAGCCTCGAGCAGCTGGCCGCGACGGAGGAGAAGGTCTGGCGGTGCTTCTCGGCCGGGGCGCTGGCCACCGGCTGCGAGCTCGAGATCACCCCGGAGAGCAAGCCGTACGCCGAGTTCCGCACCGACGCCCGCGCCCTGCAGGCGTACGTGCGCAACGCGGAGAGCCTGGGCCGGGTGTTCGACCGCGACTCGCCGGCCCGCCGGATGAACCGGGCGTCCACCGACATGGGCAACGTCTCCCAGCTGGTGCCGGCCATCCACCCCTACGTCGGCATCGGGTCGCTGCCCGCGCTCAACCACCAGCCCGAGTTCGCCGCGCACTGCGTGGGCGGGGACGCCGAGAAGGCCCTGCTCGACGCGGCCACCGCGCTCACCTGGACCGCGCTCGACGTCGCCGGCGCCGGGCGATGAGCGGCACCCGGGTCGAGCGGGACCTCCTCGGCGAGCGCGACGTCCCCGCGGACGCGCTGTGGGGCGTCCACACCGCCCGCGCCCTGGAGAACTTCCCGATCAGCGGCACCCCGGTCGGCACGCACCGCGACCTGGTGGCCGCGCTCGGCGCGGTGAAGCTGGCCGCGGCGCGCGCCAACGCCGAGCTCGGCGTCCTCGACGCCCGCCGCGCCACCGCCGTCGAGCGGGCCGCCCGCGAGGTGGCCGACGGCCGGCACGACGACGCGTTCGTCGTGGACGTCGTGCAGGGCGGCGCCGGTACCTCGACCAACATGAACACCAACGAGGTCATCGCCAACCGGGCGCTGCAGCTCCTCGGGCTCCCGCCGGGCAGCTACGGCGAGCTGCACCCCAACGACCACGTCAACGCCAGCCAGAGCACCAACGACGTCTACCCGACGGCGGTCCGCATCGCGCTGCTCGGGGGCCTGGACCGGCTGGCCGGCGCCGTGCGCGAGCTCTCCGCCGCCTTCGCCGAGAAGGGCCGGCAGTTCGCGACGGTGCCGAAGATCGGCCGCACGCAGCTGCAGGACGCCGTCCCGATGACCGTCGGCCAGGAGTTCGCGGCGTGGGCGGCGACCCTCGCCGAGGAGCAGGCGCGGATCCTGGACTCCCGCGGCCTGCTCGCCGAGATCAACCTCGGCGCCACCGCGATCGGGACGGGCATCACCGCCGACCCCCGGTACGCCGGGGTGGTGCTCCGCCACCTGCGGGACGTCACCGGGCTGCCGCTGCGGACGGCCGGGGACCTGGTCGAGGCCACCGCGGACACCGGCGCCTTCGTGCAGCTGTCCGGGGTGCTCAAGCGGACCGCGGTGAAGGTCTCCAAGATCTGCAACGACCTCCGGCTGCTCTCCTCCGGCCCGCAGGCCGGGCTGGGGGAGCTGCGGCTGCCGCCGCGCCAGGCCGGGTCGAGCATCATGCCCGGCAAGGTGAACCCGGTGATCCCGGAGGTGGTCAACCAGGTCGCCTTCCGCGTCGTCGGCAACGACGTCACGGTCACGATGGCCGCCGAGGCCGGTCAGCTGCAGCTCAACGCCTTCGAGCCGGTCATGTGCCACTGCCTGCTGGAGGGCATGGCCTGGATGAGCAGCGCCTTCGACGTCCTCACGCGGTTGTGCGTGCGCGGCATCGAGGTCGACGAGGCGCACCTGGCCGCGGTCAGCGCGCACAGCGTCGGCGTGGTGACGGCGCTGCTCCCGCACCTGGGTTATGCCGCGGCCAGCGCGATCGCGAAGGCGGCGCTGGCGGGGGAGGGCGACGTCCGCTCGCTGGTGCTGCGCACCGGCGCCGTCGAGGAGGAGGTGCTCGACCGGCTGCTCGACCCGCGCCGGCTGGCCGGGCTCGGCGCTTGACTCAGCCGGCGGTCGCGCGGGCCTGCAGGACCGCCCGCGCGCGGGTGGCGACCGCCCGGGAGCGCGCCGTCGGCCGCACGGTCGACAGGCGGGCGATCACGATCGACAGCGGGGCCAGGTCGTCGGCGATGCGGCAGGGGACCACCCGGCCGCCGCCGTAGGTGACGTCCTCGACCGGCCGCTGGTTGAGGATCGAGTAGCCGTGCCCGCGGGCCACCAGCCCGCGCACCGTCTCGTAGCTCGCCGACCGGTAGCGGATCTGCGGCGTGACCCCGGCCGAGGTGAGCATCGCCTGGAAGTAGTCCCGGCTGTGCGGGAGGTCGAGCAGGACCATCGGGTCGTTCTCGAGGTCGGCGAGGTGGATCCGGGACCGGCCGGCCAGCCGGTGCTCCGGCGGCAGGATCACGTGCGGCTCCACCTGGGCGACCACCTGCCGCTCGATCTCGCCGCCCAGGCCCAGGTCGTAGGTGAGCGCGATCTCGGCCGACCCGCTGCGCAGCGCCGCGCCGAGCGCCTCGGCCTCGGTCTCGATCACCTCGACTTCGATGCCGGGGTGGTGCTCGGCGAGGTCGGCCAGCAGCTCCGGCAGGACGAACGGCGCGAGGGTGACGAAGCAGGCGACCCGGATCCGGCCGCGCACCTGCTCACCGCGGCCGCGGGCGGTGTCGAGCACCTCGTCGACGTGGGCCAGGACCGCGCGCGCGTCGCTGAGGAACTCCTCGCCCGCGGCGGTCAGCACCAGCCCGCGCGCCCGCTGCCGGATGAACAGCTGCGTCCCGACCTGCCGCTCCAGCTGGGCGACGGACGCCGACAGCGCCGACTGCGCGATCCGCACCTCGTTCGCGGCCTGGGTCATGCTGCCGTGCGTCGCCGCGGCGACGAAGTAGCGCAGCTGCGTGAGGGTGACGTCCGGACGACGGCCCACCGGGTCCCTCCCACCTGCTCGGTCGCCTGCTCGGTCGCCGCGGCATGTCGGCGGCGTGGCGGCAAACGTACAGCGCCGCAAGTGATGCGACGCATCGAGATCTCCTGCTTCGCCGATCCGGGTGAGGGCCATAGGGTCCGCCGAAACCACTCACCCGGAGGTCGAGATGTCCGAGGTCCCACCCAGCGAGCAGACCGCGTTCGCCGCGCTCCAGCAGAGCCGGCTGCGCCGCACGCTCGGCCGCGCCGACATCGTCTTCTTCATCGTCGCGGCCGTCATCAGCATCGACACCATCGGCCTCATGGCCTCCGGCGGCGGGGAGGGGGTCGTCTGGGCGAGCTTCCTCGCCGTCGCGTTCCTCGTGCCCTACGCGCTGGTCTTCTCCGAGACCTCGGCGGCGTTCCCGGCCGAGGGCGGCCCGTACCACTGGGTCAAGCTCGCGTTCGGCCGCGCGTGGGCCGCGGTCGCCGTCGTCCTCTACTGGATCACCAACCCGATCTGGCTGGGCGGCTCGCTGGCCTTCATCGCCGCCGAGGCGTGGTCGGAGTACGTCGTGACGACCGACGAGGGCGGCGTCGGCGACTACCTGTTCAAGCTGGTCTTCGTCTGGCTGGCGATCGTCCTGGCCATCGTCAGCCTGAAGCGCGGCAAGAAGGTCATCAACGCCGGCGCCGTGGCCAAGCTGCTCGTGCTGCTCAGCCTCTGCCTCACCGCCCTGGTCTACGCCCTCCAGGAGGGCGGCTCCGGCGGCGGCCTGTCGTTCGCGCCGACCGTGACCGGCTTCCTCGCCATCGTCCCCATCGCGCTGTTCGCCTACGTCGGGTTCGAGGCCCCGAGCGCTGCCTCCGACGAGATGCACGACGCCCAGCGGGACACCCCCGTCGCCATCGCCCGGGGCACGGTGATCACCCTGCTCGCCTACGTCGTCCCGGTGCTGACCATCGTCCTGGTGACCCCGGCCGACCGGATCGCCGACGCCGGCGTGATGTCGACGATCGAGACGGCCTACGGCATCTGGGGCGGCGCCGCGGAGCCGCTGGTCGCGCTCACGGCGCTGGCGTTCATCTTCGCCCTCCTCACGCAGGGCAGCGCCTGGATGATGGCCACCGACCGCATGCAGGCGGTCGCGGCCGCCGACGGCGCGTTCTTCGGCGGCTCCCTGGGCGTGTTCAGCGAGCGGCTCGGCACGCCGGTGCGCATGAACCTGCTCTCCGGCGTCGTCTCCACCGTCTTCCTGCTGGCCGCCATGACCCTCGTCGAGGGCACCGCCGCGGCGGTGTTCGCCGTGGTGCTGACCGTCGCCATCTCGACCCTGCTCATCAGCTACGTGGTCATCCTGCCGGCGGTGATCCGGCTGAAGAACCGGCACGGCGACGTCCCCCGGCCGTTCGTCGTCCCCGGCGGACGGCGGGGCTTCACCGTCCTGGCGGCGGTGGTGCTCGCCTTCGTGGCCTTCGGCTCCTGGGTGGCGGTGTTCCCGGGGACGATCGAGGCGCTGTTCGGCATCGACTACCCCTTCGAGGACGTCTGGGGCGTCTCGCAGCTGAACTTCGAGCTGTTCACGATCGGCACCCTCGTCGTCGTGGTCGCGCTCGCGCTGACCGGCTACGCGCGGGGCGCGGTCCTGCGCCGCACGCAGCCGGCGGCGCCGCACGCCGAGCCGGCGGAGCTGCCCCGCGCCTGACCCGCTCCCGCCCCGTTCCGCCACGGGCCCGTCCCGGTCGACCGACCGGGGCGGGCCCGTCGCGCTGCCCGGCGGGCGCGAGGATGTTCCGGGGACGTTTCGGGCGTGCGGCGTGTGCGTTGCATCACTCCAGTAGATGCAAGAGCGCGGTTTCTACTGTTTGGCAGACTGCTCGCGCCGCGCGATGGTCTGTGGCGATACCGCCCCTCCAGGAGAGACGAGAGCGCGATGGACGGACCCGTGCAGGAGAACGTGCGCATCGAGAAGCGCACCATCGACCACATCCCGGTCACCGAGCGGCACGGCCGGGCCTGGAACCTGTTCACGATCTGGTTCGGGTCCAACATCATGCTGCTCACCGTCGCCACCGGCGTGGTGGCCACGGCGGTCTACGGCCTGCCGGTCTGGGCCGCGGTCGCCGCGCTGGTCGTGGGCAACGTCGTCGGCGGCGTCGTCATGGCGCTGCACGCCGCGCAGGGCCCGCAGATGGGCGTGCCGCAGATGCTGCAGACGCGGGCCCAGTTCGGCTCGTACGGCAGCCTGCTGGTCGTCGTCCTCGTCATCCTCATGTACGTCGGCTTCTTCGCCTCGAACCTCGTGCTGGGGGGCCAGGCGGTGGCCAGCCTGTTCGGGCTCGGGGACAACCTCGCCATCGTGCTCATCGGCCTGGTCAGCGTCGTGGGGGCCGTCGTCGGCTACCGGCTCATCCACGCGCTGGCCGGGGTCATGAGCGTCGTCTCCGGCGTCGTCCTCCTGCTGGCCTTCATCTGGGTGCTCGGCGTCAACGGCATGCCCGAGGGCAGCTTCGGCGCCGGCTCCTTCTCGTGGTTCGGCTTCTTCGGCACCCTGTCGCTGGCCGCCCTGTGGCAGATCGCCTACGCGCCCTACGTCTCGGACTACACGCGGTACATGCCGAAGGACACCGGCGTGCGACCGGCGTTCTGGGCCACCTACAGCGGCGCCGTCCTCGGGTCGCTGTTCCCGATGCTCCTCGGCGCACTGCTGGGCGCGGCGCTGCCCGACGCCGACACCGTCGGCGGGCTGGGCGAGCTGACCCACGGTGTGAGCACGCTGGTCATCGCGGTCTTCGGCATCGGCATCGCCGCCACGAACGCGATGAACCTCTACTGCGGGGCGCTGTCGACCATCACCGTCGGGCAGACGCTCTTCGCCCGCTGGGTGCCCCGCGCCGCCGCCCGCGCCGTGGTCTCCGCCGTGCTCTTCCTGGCCGCCCTGGTCATGGCCATCGCGGGCAAGGACAACTTCCTGGTGAACTTCACCAACTTCATGCTGCTGCTGCTCTGCGTGCTGGTGCCGTGGACCGCGGTGAACCTCGTCGACTACTACGCGATCAAGCACGGCGACTACGACATCGCCTCGCTGTTCGAGCGGGACGGCGGGGTGTACGGGAAGGTCAACGTCATCGCCGTGGTCTGCTACTTCCTCGGCATCGCGGTGCAGATCCCGTTCCTGTCCACCACGCTCTACACCGGTCCGGTGGCCGAGCAGCTGCAGGGCGTGGACATCTCCTGGATCGTCGGCCTGGCCGTCATCTGCCCGCTGTACTACGTGCTCATGAAGCGGGCCGGCCGGGTGCCGCGCCGCGGTGAGCCGGTGGCCACCGCCCCGGCCGCGGTCATGGCGCGCACGGAGGGCTGACGTGACCGACCGCGACTGGCACGCCCTCGCCCGGGCCGTCGAGCCACGCACCGACGCGTTCGTCGACGGGGCGTACGTCCCCGCCGCGGACGGCGACCGGTTCGCCAGCGTCAACCCGGCGACCGGCGAGGTGCTGGCCAAGGTCGCCGCCTGCGGCACCGAGGACGTCGACCGGGCGGTGGCTGCGGCCCGGCGCGCCTTCGCCGACCGGCGCTGGGCGGGCCGGGCGCCCGGCGAGCGCAAGGCGGTGCTCCTGCGGCTGGCCGAGCTGGTCCGCGAGCACGCCGACGAGCTGGCCCTGCTCGACAGCCTCGACGCCGGCAAGCTGATCGCCGCCACGAGCACGGTCGACGTCCCGGGGTCGGCGGCGATCCTGCAGTGGTACGCCGAGGCGGTCGACAAGGTGTACGGCGAGATCGCACCGACCGGCACCGGCGACCTCGCGCTGGTCTCGCGCGAACCCCTGGGCGTCGTGGGCGCGGTCGTCCCGTGGAACTACCCGCTGGAGACGGCGGTATGGAAGCTCGCCCCGGCCCTCGCCGCCGGCAACTCCGTCGTGCTCAAGCCGGCCGAGGAGTCACCGCTGTCGGCGCTGCGGCTGGCCGGGCTGGCCGCCGAGGCCGGCCTGCCCGACGGCGTGCTCAACGTCGTCCCCGGCACCGGGCCGGTCGCCGGCCAGGCGCTGGGCCGCCACCCGGACGTCGACGTGATCGCGTTCACCGGCTCCACCGCCGTGGGCAAGCTGTTCCAGACCTACGCCGGCGAGTCGAACATGAAGCAGGTGTGGCTCGAGTGCGGCGGCAAGAGCGCCAACCTCGTGTTCCCCGACGCCGCCGACCTCGACGCGGTGGCCGACGGCGTGGTGTTCGGGATCTTCGGCAACTCGGGGCAGGTCTGCTCGGCCAACTCGCGGCTGGTCGTGCACCGGTCGGTGAAGGACGAGCTGCTGGCGCGGGTCGTCGAGCGGGCCGCCGACCTGCGCCCGGGGGACCCGCTCGACCCGGCGACGCGGATGGCGCCGCTGGTGGGGGAGGAGCACGCCGCCCGCGTGCTGGAGTACGTCGAGCTCGGCCGGCGCGAGGCGCGGGCCGTGCTGGACGGCGGCGCGGTGCCCGGCGCCCCGACCGGCGCATACGTGGCCCCGGCGGTGTTCGACGGCGTCGACCCCAGCAGCCGGCTGGCCCGGGAGGAGGTGTTCGGCCCGGTGCTCGCCGTCTTCTCCTTCGACACCGAGGACGAGGCCGTCGCGCTGGCCGAGGACTCCGTCTACGGGCTGGCCGCCTCGGTGTGGTCGGACAGCCTGTCGCGCGCGCACCGGGTGGCCGGCCGGCTCCGGGCCGGGACGGTGTCGGTCAACACCGTCGACGCGCTGGACGTGACGACGCCGTTCGGCGGGTTCGGCCAGTCCGGCCACGGTCGCGACCTGTCGCTGCACGCGCTGGCCAACTACACGGCGCTGAAGACCACGTGGGTGAACTACCGGTGACCTCCGAGTTCGACCACCACGGCACGTCGCGTCCCGAGTACGACTACCTGGTCGTCGGCGGGGGGACCGCCGGCTGCCTGCTCGCCGCGCGGTTGTCCGAGCACCCGGACGTCACGGTCGCGCTGCTGGAGTGGGGCCCGGACGACCGCGGCGAGGAGCGGGCGAGCTCGCTGCGCCGCTGGGCGGAGATGCTCGAGGGCGAGTACGACCTCGACTACCGGAGCGTGCCGCAGGCGCGGGGCAACAGCGGCATCCGGCAGGCCCGGATGCGGGTGCTCGGCGGCTGCTCGAACGCCAACACGATGATCGCCTGGCGGCCGCTGCCGGCCGACCTGCGCGAGTGGGTGGCGAACGGGGCCGACGGCTGGGACCCGGAGACGGTGCTGCCGTACTTCGACCGGCTGGAGACGCCGATCGCGCCGGTGGCCGAGGCCGACCGCAACCCGTACGTGGCCGACGTGGTCACCGCCGCGGCCGCGGCCCTGGACCTCCCGGTGCGTCAGCGGTGGAACGACGGCAGCCTCGACGGGCGGGCGGAGGGCGCCGGCTTCTTCGAGGTCGGCTACACCCCCGAGTCCAACCAGCGGGGGTCGACGTCGCACCACTACCTGCACCCGGTGATGGACTCCCGCCCCAACCTCACCGTGGTGACCGGTGTGCAGGCCCGCCGGGTGCTGCTGGAGGACGGCCGGGCCGCCGGCGTCGAGGTCATCTCCGCCGGCGGACCGGCCACCTACCGGGCCCGGCGGGAGGTGGTCGTCTCCTGCGGCGCGATCGACTCGGTGAAGCTGCTGCAGCTGTCCGGGATCGGCCCGCGGGAGGTGCTCGAGGCCGCCGGGGTCCCGGTGCAGGTCGAGCTGCCGGGCGTGGGGGAGAACCTGCAGGACCACGCCGAGGGCCTGATCGTCTGGGAGGGCCGCGAGGTCCCGCCGCCGACCTGCGCGAGCGGCTGGGACGCCGGGGCGATGCTGTCGGTCGACGGCGACCCGGAGCGGCCCGACGTGCTCGTGCACTTCCCGGTCGAGCCCTGGGCGGAGCACGCGAAGACCTACGGCGTGCAGCTGCCGGAGCGGATCCTCTCGATCGCGCCGAACGTGGCCAAGCCGTCGAGCCGGGGGCGGGTGTGGATCACCTCCGCCGATCCCGCGGCGCCGCCGTCCATCGACTACGGCTACTTCACCGACCCCGAGGGGCACGACGAGCGGATGCTGCTGGCCGGCGTCCGCGCGGCGCGGCGGATCGCCGGGACCGAGCCCTTCCGCTCGTGGCTGGTCCGGGAGGTGTTCCCCGGGCCCGAGGTCACCTCAGACGAGGAGCTCTCGGAGGTCCTGCGGGCCACCCACCAGACCGTCTACCACGTCTCCGGCACCTGCCGGATGGGCGCCGACGACGACCCGATGGCCGTGCTCGACCCGTCCCTGCGGGTGCGCGGCGTGGCGGGGCTGCGGGTGGTGGACGCGTCGGTGTTCCCGACCATCCCCTCGGTCAACCCGGTCGTCACGATCATGGTCGTGGCCGAGCGCGCGGCCGACCTGGTCGCCCGGGACCGGAAGGCCGCGCTGGAGCTGTCGGCGTGACGCGGATCGGCCTCGCGCAGTGGCACCCCCGGCCCGGGGCCACCGCGGACAACCTGGCCCACGCCCTCGAGCGGGTCGCCGAGCTCGCCGGGCGCGGCTGCGCCGTGGTCGTGCTGCCCGAGCTGTGGCCGTCGGGCTACGACCCGGCGAGCCTGACCGCCGACGTCGCCGCGTCCGCCGAGCCGCTGGACGGCCCGCGTGGCCGGGCGCTCGCGGCCGCCGCCCGCGAGCACGGCGTGTGGCTGTTCGCCGGTTCCGTGCCCGAGGCGCGCGACGGCGCGGTGTTCAACACCGCGCCGGTGTACGCGCCGTCCGGCGACCTGGTCGCCGCGCACCGCAAGGTGCACCTCTACACCGGCGAGGACTCCGTCTTCGCCGCCGGCGGCGAGGTCACCGTGGTCGACGCCGGGCCGCTGGGCCGGGCCGGGGTGAGCATCTGCTTCGACGGCGACCTGTCCGGGTACTCGCGGGCGCTGCGCGAGCGCGGCGCCCGGGTGGTCGTCTCGGTGTCGGCCTACGAGGTGGCCGCCGAGCGGTGGTGGGACCTGCTGCACCCGGCCCAGGCGCTGGCGCACGGCCAGTGGTGGCTGATGGTCAACCAGTGCGGCGGCTCCGGGCCGACGGCGCTGCTGGGCGGCAGCCGGGTGCTCACGCCGCTCGGCGAGGTCGTCGCCGAGGCGCCGCGCGTGCACTCCGGGCGGGCCGACGCCCTCCTGGTCGTGGACGTCGACGTGGACGGCGGGATCGCCGAGTGGGACCGGACGTCGTCCCTGCTGTGGACGGCGGGTCGGAAGAGGACGTACGCGTGACCGCGCCGTCGCTGGTCGTCGAGAACGCCCAGGTGTTCGCCCCCGAGCAGGGGCTCACCTCCGTCGCCGTCACCGGCGACCGCATCTCCGCGGTGAGCCGGACGTCGCTGCGCGAGCTGGCCGGCCCGCGGACCGAGGTCGTGGACGCGGGCGGGGCCACGCTGCTGCCCGGGTTCACCGACGCGCACGTGCACCCGCTCGCGGCCGGCGTCCAGCGCCTGACCTGCGACCTGTCCGGCCTGCCGCACTCCGTCCAGGCGTACCAGCGGGCGATCGCCGAGTACGCCCGCCGGCACCCCGGCGAGGAGTGGATCAGCGGCAACGGCTGGTACGGCGACGCCTTCCCCGGCGGGCTGCCGACCCGCGAGCAGATCGACGCCGTCGTCCCCGACCGGCCGGTCGTGGTCATGAGCCACGACGCGCACGGCGTCTGGGTCAACTCCCGCGCGCTGGAGCTGGCCGGCATCGACGACCGGACCCCCGATCCCGCCAACGGGCTCATCAACCGCGACGCCGACGGTCGCGCCACCGGCGTCCTGGTCGAGCGGGCCGGTGACCTCGTCACCGGGCTGCTGCCGCCGATCACCGCGGAGTTCGCCGAGCGGGCGCTGCTCGAGGCCCAGGCGCACCTGCACCGCGCCGGCGTCACCGGCTGGCAGGACGCCTGCGTCGGCCCGCTGTGGGGGATGCCCGACCCGCTGCCCACCTACCTGCGGCTGGCCGGGGACGGCCGGCTCACCGCCCGGGTCGTCGGCGCGCTGTGGTGGGAGGCCGGCGACGGCCTGGAGCAGGTCGACGGGCTCGTCGAGCGGCGCGCGGCCAGCACCCGCGAGAGGTTCCGCGCCACCAGCGTCAAGGTCATGCAGGACGGCGTCTGCGAGAACTGCACGGGCGCGATGCTGACGCCCTACAGCGGCAACCCGTCGCACGGGACGCCGACCGGGCTCTCGTTCATCGACCCCGTCGAGCTGGCGGAGATCTGCACCGAGCTCGACGCTCTGGACTTCCAGGTGCACATGCACGCGGTGGGCGACCGCGCCGTCCGGGAGTGCCTGGACGCGCTCGGGGCCGCCCGCGCGAACCACCCCGGCAGCGGCAACCGCCACCAGATCGCGCACCTCGACGTCGTCGACCCCGCCGACGTGCCCCGCTTCGCCGAGCTCGACGTCATCGCGAACATCCAGGCGCTCTGGGCCCGCCGCGATCGGGAGATCGTCGAGCGCAAGCTGCCGCTGCTGGGGCCGGAACGCGAGCCGCACCACTTCCCGTTCGGCGCGCTCCACCGGTCCGGCGCGCGGCTGGCGATGGGCAGCGACTGGCCGG
The DNA here is from genome assembly GCF_054050715.1 of Blastococcus sp. SYSU D00669. Taxonomy (NCBI): domain Bacteria; kingdom Bacillati; phylum Actinomycetota; class Actinomycetes; order Geodermatophilales; family Geodermatophilaceae; genus Blastococcus; species Blastococcus sp. SYSU D00669. Next base: position 21,837 of record NZ_JBJGZV010000026.1, on the reverse strand, counting down.
TCACCGACCCGAACCCCCTGTGGGCGGTGCACACCGCCGTGCACCGCGTCGGACCGCCCGAGGACCCGCACGCCGTCGGGCCCGACGCGCTGACCCGGCCGCTCGAGATCGAGCAGGCGCTCGACCTCCGCACCGCGCTGGACGCGTACACGCGGGGCTCGGCGTACGCCAACGGCGTCGACGACGAGCTCGGCACCGTCGAGGTGGGCAGGCTCGCCGACCTCGTCCTGCTCGACCGCCCGATCCTCTCGGGCGAGGGCGTGAGCGGGGCGGTTCCCGTGCTCACGCTCGTGGGCGGCGCCGCCGTCCACCGCACGATCTGAGAACCCCTGCGAGGAGCACCCCTGATGACCCTGGCCGCCGACGCCACCACCGCGACCCACCCGCTCTCGCGGCTGTCCGCCGAGGAGATCACCGCCGCCCGCGACATCACGCGGGGCGCCGGGCTGGTCGGCGGGCACACGAAGTTCGTCTACGTGGGGCTCGAGGAGCCGCACAAGCGCGACGTCCTCGCCTGGTCGCCGGGCGAGCCCGTCGAGCGCCGCGTGCGGGTGCTCCTGCTGGACCGGTCCACCGGCGACGGCCGCGACCTGCTGGTGTCGCTGACCGACGGACGGGTCGTCCGCGACGTGCCGGTCGACGCGCTCGTCGACGGCCAGGTGCCGATTCTCGACGAGGAGTTCGCCGCGATCGAGCCGATCCTCGCCGCCGACGAGCGCTGGATCGCCGCGATGGCGAAGCGCGGCCTGGACGTCGCCGACGTCCGCGCCTGCGCGCTGTCGGCCGGCTCCTACTTCCCGGACGAGCAGGGCCACCGGATCATCCGCGTGCTCGGCTTCCACCAGGCGGACCCGGCCGACCTGCCGTGGGCGCACCCGGTGGACGGCGTCGTGGCCTACGTCGACGTCACCCGCGGGGTGGCGACGGCGGTGCACGACCACTACGACCTGCCCGTGCCGGCCGAGCGCGGCGAGCTCGACCCCGACGTCCACCGCGACCTGAAGCCGATCGAGATCACCCAGCCCGAGGGTCCGTCGTTCACCGTCGAGGACGACGTCGTGCGGTGGGCCGGCTGGGAGTTCCGGGTCGGCTTCGACGCCCGCGAGGGGCTCGTGCTCCACCAGGTGAGCGTGGACGGGCGCTCGGTCGTGTACCGGGCGTCGATCGCCGAGATGGTGGTGCCCTACGGCGACCCGTCGCCGGTGCGGTTCTGGCAGAACTACTTCGACACCGGCGAGTACCTCTTCGCCCGGTACACCAACTCGCTCGAGCTGGGCTGCGACTGCCTCGGCGAGATCCACTACTTCGACGCGACCCTGGCCGACGAGGACGGCAACCCGCGGACGCTGCGCAACGCCATCTGCCTGCACGAGGAGGACCACGGCGTCGGCTGGAAGCACACCGACCTGTTCACCCAGATGGCCGAGACCCGCCGCTCGCGGCGGCTGGTGATCAGCTTCTTCACCACGGTCGGCAACTACGACTACGGCTTCTACTGGTACCTCTACACCGACGGCACCATCCAGCTGGAGAGCAAGGCGACCGGCATCGTGTTCACGTCGTCCTACCGCGGCGACGAGCACCCGTACGCCACCGAGATCGCGCCCGGGCTCGGGGCGCCGTTCCACCAGCACCTGTTCTCGGCGCGGCTGGACATGGCCGTCGACGGGGTGGCGAACACCGTCCTGGAGGCCGACGCCGTCCGCGTGCCGATGGGGGAGGGCAACCCGTACGGCAACGCGTTCACCCGCCGCATGACGCCGCTGACCCGCGAGTCGGAGGGTGCGCGGACGACCGACGCGACCGTCGGGCGCACCTGGCACGTGGTCAACCCGTCGGTGACCAACCGGCTCGGCCGGCCGGTGGGCTACGAGCTGCACGCGGAGGCCGCGCCGCTGCTGCTCGCCGACGAGGAGTCCTCGGTGCACGCCCGGGCCACGTTCGCCGCGAAGAGCCTGTGGGTGACCGCCTACGACCCCGCCGAGCGGTACGCGGCCGGTGATCTCGTCAACCAGCACCCCGGCTCCGGCGGGCTGCCCGCGTTCGTCGCCGACGACGCCCCCATCGAGAACACCGACGTCGTGCTGTGGCACACCTTCGGGCTGACCCACTTCCCGCGCCCGGAGGACTGGCCGGTCATGCCGACCGACCACACCGGCTTCACCCTCAAGCCGGTCGGCTTCTTCGACCGCAACCCGGCCCTGGGCGTGCCGCGGTCGACCTCCGCCCACTGCGCGGGCGAGCCGGGCCACTGCTCGTGACCGGTCTCGGCCGGGTCGCCGCCGTCCTGGTCCTGGGGTCGGTGGTCGTCCACCTGCTGCAGGTGACGTCCTCGTCGCTCGCCTCGCTCGCCATGGCCGGCATGGCGCTGGCCTGCCTACCGTGCGCCTGGCACCTCTGCCGGGCGGCGACACCGTCGGTGTGGGCGCTGACCGGGGCCGTCGACGTCGGGATGCTGCTCCTGCACGGCACGTTCCTGGCCGGCTCGCCGCACGCGGCGCACGGTGCGGCGTTCGGGACATCGGGACTCACGTGGCTCGGCACGTGGCTGGTCACCGGTCAGCTGCTCATCGCCGGCGCGGCGATGTGGCGCTCGTGGGGCGCCGGCCACCGGAAGGGGCTCACCGCCCGCTGAGCCTGCCGCACCTCGGCACCTCGGCACCGCGGTCGGGCGCGTCACTCGAGACGGGTGAGCCGCGTCCTCCACCGGTGGGGGCCATCGCTGAGTGCGGTGCTGCGGACGGCGGACGACCGCAGTCGGGCGAGGACGACCCGGAGGGCGGGCAGCTCCCTGCTGCACCGCAGCTCGACGCTCTCGCCCATCCGCAGCTCAGCCGACCGCCGGGTGACCGCATCGGCCACGGCCGGGGCCGGCAGGGCGTCCAGGTCGACGACGGGGCTCTCCAGGACCCAGAACCAGCGGCGGGACCACGGAGGCGCCCGTCGAGCCCCGACCCCGTCCAGCGTGACCGGCGCCAGTGCCCGCTCCTCGCGGACCACGTGCGCGCTGAGCAACCGGGACAGCTCGCGCAGGACATCCTCGAGCTGATCGGTGTCCGCCGCGCCGCTCGCGTCGGCGGTGAGGTCGGCGATCCGTTCGACCGATCGCCGGAGAGCCACGTGGTCGGCCAGCAGCGGGCGGACGTGCTCGGCGCCGCACCCGCCCATCGAGGGGAAGAGCAGCCGCTCCTCCTGCACCGTCTGGTCCAGCAGGTCGTGGCGCAGGTACCGGAGCAGCCGGTGGAGCTCCCCGGTCGGTCGCCGGCGCTGGGCCAGCGCATGCAGGACGTCATCGGTGCGAGCGGTGACCTGCTCGACGAGCACGGCGTGCTCGTCGATGAGCAGTTCGGTCGTCGTAGCCACGAAGGCCTCCTCCGTCGGGGTGTGGCTGTCAGGGCGACCCGTGCCAGGTGGGTGGGGCGAGGGCCGTGTCCATCCTGCGGAGCTCGTCGCGGTGCAGGGCGGCCAGCCGGCTGAGGAGCTGATCGCCCTCCGAGGTGAGGACCACGCGCACCGCTCTGCCGTCCCCGGGGTCGGCGGTGCGCTGCACGAGGTCCTGGCCCTGAGCGCGGGTGACCAGCTCGACCACGCTGTGGTGCCGGAGTTGCAGGCAGTCCGCGAGCTCGCGGATCGTCGCCCACTCCCGCCCCGGGAACCCCTTGAGGGCGAGCAGCAGCTGGTACTGCTGGGGCGTGACGTCGTGTCGTCGGACGGTTTCCTCGCTGAACCGGAGGTAGCGCCGGATCGCGAACCGGAAGCGGGCGAGCGCTTCGAAGTCCTGCTTGGTGAGGGGCTCGACGGAGGCGGGGCCCGTCGTACCTCCGGCCGGCTGCTCACCCTGGCCGGGGCGCGTCACCGGGAGCGCACGGCGTCGCGGTACCCGTCGTAACCGGCCAGGACGTCCTCCAGCTCGACGAGCTGCGGGAAGTCCGCGACCTCCTGGTGCTGGAGCAGGAACTCCACGGTGCGCTGGACGAGGCCCGCCTCCTGCGCGGGCGGGACGCCGAGTTCGCGCAGGACGTCGGGGGAGACGTCGAACCACGACTCGCTGACCTCCTCGCCGGAGGTGAGGTGGACCAGGTACTCGTGCTCGCCCTGCGGCTCGATCTCGACGTCAGCGGCCATGACGGCCACTCCTCCCTGTGGTGGTGGCGGCAGGACCAGAATACATCGTGTTACGATACTTATGGCCCGACCGGGCCGTTCGTCGTAGGCCTTCCTCGGGAGGTGGCGGACATGGACGCAACACCTCGCGGTCGGCCGGTCGTGGTGGCCGTGGACGACGGGCCGGCATCGGAGGCCGCGGTCGACTGGGCGGCCGCCGAGGCCGCGGCCAGGGGCTCGGCGCTGCTCCTCGTCCGCCCGTCCCCGTTCCCGGCGCTCGTCGATCCGCTCGGCCTGTGCCCGACATCGACGTGCACGAGCAGCAGGCGCTCGGCGAGCGGGTGCTGACGGCCCTCCGGGCACGGGCCCGCACGGTGGCGTCCGACCTCGAGGTCTTCGCGTACGTGCTGCCGGGCCGGGGGCCGCGACCGCTCTGGGCGGAGACCCGCGACGCCGGGCTCCTCGTCCTCGGCTGGACCGCCCCCGGAGCACGGATGCGGCGCCGGGCGCTCGCCGCGCGGCTCCTCGGCCGGGCCGCCTGCCCGGTCGTCGTCGTCCACCCGTGCGACCGCCGGACCACCCGGCCGGCGGGTCCGCGCGTCGTGGTCCTGGTGGACGGGACCCCGACGGGGGTGGCGGCGATCGAGTTCGCCTTCGAGGCCGCGCGTCAGCGAGGCGTACCCCTGCGCGCCGTGCACGCCTGGCGTCCCGACAGCTGCGCAGACCTCGAGGCCGTACGGGGGGACGCCGAGGTCGCCGAGTCGCACGCCGGGGTCGTGCTCGAGCGCGCCGTGGCCGCCACCCGATCCCGGTTCCCCGACGTGCCCGTGGAGGCGCGTCCGGTCTGCGGCGATCCGCTGGAGGTCGTCGCCCACGAGGCGCGCGGGGCCGCGTTGACCGTCGTCGGCTCCGGTCGGTGGGCGCTCGCGCGGCTGACGACACCGTCCGTCGGCCGGCGCCTGGTGGGAGTGGTCAGCGCCCCGGTCGCCGTCGTACCGCCGTCCGCGCGACGCGTCCCCCGACCGGAGAGCGACGACGTCCGGGGAAGGACGTCGTCGGGGTGAGCACGTCGACCGGGTCGAGGTGCGGTGGACCGGAGACGGGCGGGGAGGCATCCGTGGGCACGATCGCGCTGGTCCGCGTCCACGACGAGGACGACGACGGTGGCCGCCGGTTCCTGGTCGAGCGGCTGTGGCCGCGCGGAGTGCGCAAGGACGCCCTGCGGCTGGAGGCCTGGCTGCCCGACGTCGCCCCGAGCCACGAGCTGCGGAAGTGGTTCGACCACCGGCCGGACCGGTGGCCGGAGTTCCGGCGACGGTACTCGGCCGAGCTCGACGGGTGCCCGGACGCCTGGCGGCCGCTCGCCGACGCCGCCGCGGCCGGTGACATCTCGCTGCTCTACAGCTCCCGCGATCGGGAGCGCAACAACGCGGTGGCGTTGCGCGACTACCTGCTCGACCGTCGGAAGGAGGAGTAAGAGCCGCGGTCCGGCCCGACGCCAACGAACCATGACGCCGCACCGACCGACCCAGCCCACCGCGGAGGCCGCGAGACCCGCCCGGGGACCGGTGTCCGACGTCGAGGCATGGCGGCTGCGCCGGCTCGTCGACGGCGGGTTCCCGCCGCCGCTGGCCATCGAGCTCGCCATCACCCCGGGCACCGACCTGCACGCGCTGCTCGCGCTCGTCGACCGCGGTTGCCCGCCGCACCTGGCCGCCCGCATCCTGGCTCCACTCGACGGAGCAGAGGACCGGCCGTGACCAGCGCCCAGTCGGATCGAGCGGCGACGGCCGACGGGCCGCCGCCTCCGCCTGAGGACTGGGTCGCGGCGCTCACCACCCCCGGGCCCGCGCGCGACGACGCGCTGCGGCGGTTGCACGCGCTGCTGCTCCGCGGCGCGCGGTCCCAGGTGTCCCGCATGCCCGCGATGCGGGCGGCGGTGGGCGCGGCGCAGGTCGAGGACGTCGTCAACCTGGCCGCCGACGAGGCGATGGTCGCCGTCCTCGGCAAGCTGACCACCTTCGAGGGACGCAGCCGGTTCACGACCTGGGCGTACAAGTTCGCGGTCCTGCAGGCCGCCGTCGAACTCCGCCGGCAGGCCTGGTCGCACCGCGAGGTGCCGCTCGAGGCGGCCCCTCCGCTGGTCGAACGGCGGCCGTCCCCCGACCTGTACGCCGAGGGCGCCGACCTCGCAGCCGCCGTCCGCGACGCGATCGACGTGGTGCTCACACCCCACCAGAGGCGCATCGCGCTCGCCCTCATCGTGGACGAGGTCCCGATCGACGTGCTCGCGGAGCGGCTCGGCACCACTCGCAACGCGCTGTACAAGAGCCTGCACGACGCGCGCGGCCGGCTGCGGGCCCACCTCGCCGCGCAGGGCTACCTGACGCCGCCCACCCGCCCTTCAGGAGGAGCGCCATGACCGCGGCCGACGGTCGGCTGACCCCCGACGCAGCGCGCCGGCTGACGGCCGACCCAGGGCCCTGGCTGTCCTGCGACGACTGCTTCCGGTTGGTCGACCGCTGGGTCGAGGCCCTGCTCACCGACCGGGACGGGCCCGCCGACGGCGAGCTGGCGGCGATGGACGCCCACGTCGCCGGCTGCTCGGCCTGCGCCGAGGAGGCCGTGACGCTGCTCCTGCTCGCCGCGTCGGACGCCGGGATCGACCCGGACCCCGCGCTGCGCCGCCTGCCGACCGTTCCGCAGGCCCGCAGCACCTGAGACCGAGGAGGAAGAGGACATGGTCGAGAGCTCCGCCAAGGCGGCCGGCCACCCGATCCACCAGCAGCTCGTCGCCTTCCCGCTCGGGCTGCTCGCCACCGCCGTCGTGTTCGACGTCCTGCGGCTGGTCACCGACGAGGACGGCTTCGCCGTCGCGAGCTGGTTCATGATCGCCGCGGGCGTCGTCTCCGGTCTGCTCGCGGCCGTGTTCGGCGCCATCGACTACCTCGGTGTCCCGGCCGGCACCCGCGCGCGGCGGGTCGGCGCCGCGCACGGCCTCGGCAACGTCGTCGTCGTGGTGCTGTTCGCCGTCAGCTGGCTGCTCCGCGGGAACGAGCCCGACCACGTGCCGACGGCGACGGCGCTGGTCCTCGCGCTGGCCGCCGCCGTGCTGGCGGTGGTCACCGGCTGGCTCGGCGGGGAGCTCGTCGCCCGGCTCGGCGTCGGCGTCGACCCGGATGCGTCGGTGGACGCCCCGGCCTCCTTCGAGACCGGCATCCGCCTGCACCGCGGCCGCGCGCAGCGGCCGGCCCGGCGGTGACGGCGCCGGCACCCCGCTGCTCCCTAGGCTGCGGCCGTGCAGGTGGGGGACTCGAACGCGCCCACGCGGTCGGGCGTCCCGGCCGCGCGCGCCACCCTCGCCCTGCTCCAGGCCCTCGCCCGGTCGCCCGGCCCGGTGCCGGCGGCGGCGCTGGCCCGTGAGCTCGGGCTGCCCCGCTCGACGACCTACCACCTGCTGGCCGAGATGGTCGCCGCCGGTTTCGTCGTCCACCTGCCCGAGGAACGGCGGTACGGGCTGGGGGTGAGTGCCTTCGAGATCGGCAGCGCCTACTCGCGGCAGGAGCCGCTGGCCCGGCTCGCGCGGCCGGTGCTGGCGCGGCTGGTCGAGGGGATCGGCGAGTCCGCGCACCTCGCCGTCCTGCACGGCCGGGAGGTCCTCTACGTCGTCGAGCACCGCGCTCCCCACCGGCCACCGCTGGTCACCGACGTCGGCGTGCGCCTGCCCGCGCACCTGACCGCCAGCGGGCGGGCCATGCTGACCGACTTGCCCCACGCGCAGGTGCGCGCGCTGTTCCCCGACGCGGCGGCGTTCGTCGACCGCCACGGCGTCGGCCCCCGGCGGCTGACCGAGCTGCGCCGGTTGCTGAACGGGGTCCGCCGCGCCGGGTTCGCGACCGAGGACGGCGAGGTGACCCCTGGCTTCGCCTCGGTCGCCGCCGCGGTCCACGACCACGCCGGCCGGCCGGTGGCCAGCGCGGCGGTCACCTTCGTCGCCGAGGACGTCGACGCGGAGCGGCGGGACGAGATCGCCTCCCGGGTGCGGCGGGCGGCCGCCGAGCTGACCCGCCGGATCGGCGGGCGGGCGCCGGGCGCCGGCTGAGCGCGCCCGCCCGGACGTCTCGTATCCCAGACGTATTCGCGCCGAGAGCTCTGGGGGACGGCCGCCGCGCGGTGTGCGATGAGCGGCATGAGCGGCATGAGCGGCGTTCGGGAACAGGCGGCCATCGGGCAGGTGGTCGTCGGCACCGGCCCGGTGGATCCGGAGGACGTGCTGCGCGTCGCACGCGGCGGCGCCGGCGTGGCCCTGGCCGACGACGCCGTCGCCGAGATCGGCCGCAGCCGGCAGGTGGTCGAGGCGCTGGCCGCGGACGACCGGCCGCACTACGGCGTCTCCACCGGGTTCGGGGCGCTGGCCACCAGGCACATCCCCGAGCAGCGTCGCGCGCAGCTGCAGCGCAGCCTGATCCGCTCGCACGCCGCCGGCTCCGGACCCGAGGTGGAGCCCGAGGTGGTCCGCGCCATGATGCTGCTGCGCCTCTCCACCCTGGCGACCGGCCGCACCGGCGTCCGACTGCGCACCGCCCGTGCCTGCGCGGGGTTGCTCGACGCCGGCCTGACCCCCGTCGTGCACGAGTACGGCTCCCTGGGCTGCTCCGGCGACCTGGCGCCGCTGTCGGCGGTGGCGCTGGCGGTCATGGGCGAGGGGTTCGTGCGCGACGCCGGCGGCGGGCTGCACCCGGCCGGGGAGGCGCTGCGCTCCGCCGGGATCGAGCCCGTCCAGCTCGCCGAGAAGGAGGGCCTGGCGCTGGTCAACGGCACCGACGGCATGCTCGGCATGCTGGTGCTGGCGGTCGCGGACCTCCGCCGGCTGCTCACCACCGCCGACGTCGCCGCGGCGATGAGCGTCGAGGCCCTGCTGGGCACCGACGCCGTCTTCGCCGCCGACCTGCAGCGGCTGCGGCCGCACCCCGGCCAGGCGGCGTCGGCGGCGAACCTGCGCGCGCTGCTGGCCGGCAGCGGGATCATGGCCAGCCACCGGGGCCCCGAGTGCACCCGCGTGCAGGACGCCTACTCGCTGCGCTGCGCGCCCCAGGTGCACGGTGCCGCCCGCGACACCGTGGAGCACGCCGCCGTCGTCGCCGGCCGGGAACTCGCCGCGGCGATCGACAACCCGGTGGTCACCGTCGACGGCCGGGTGGAGTCCAACGGCAACTTCCACGGCGCCCCGGTCGCGTACGTGCTGGACTTCCTCGCGATCGCCGTCGCCGACGTGGCGGGCATGAGCGAACGGCGCACCGACCGGTTCCTCGACGTCGCCCGCAGCAACGGCCTGCCGCCGTTCCTGGCCGCCGACCCCGGCGTCGACTCCGGGCTGATGATCGCCCAGTACACCGCCGCCGGGATCGTCAGCGAGCTCAAGCGGCTCGCCGTGCCGGCGAGCGTCGACTCCATCCCGTCGTCGGCGATGCAGGAGGACCACGTCTCGATGGGGTGGGCCGCGGCCCGGAAGCTGCGCCGGGCGGTGGACGGCCTCACCCGGGTGCTGGCGATCGAGGTGCTCACCGCCGCGCGGGCGATCGATCTGCGCGCGCCGCTCGCGCCGGCGGCGGCCACCGGCGCCGTGCGCGACGCCGTGCGTGCCGCGGGCGTCGCCGGTCCCGGCCCCGACCGGCACCTGGCCCCCGAGATCGACGCCGTGGTCGACCTGGTGCACACCGGCGCCGTCCCCGCGGCGGCTCGGGCCGTCCTCGACACCCCGCTGAGCTGAGAGGAACCACGCCATGGACGGAGCACGACCGGTCCGCGCCCCGCGCGGCACCACCCTGACCGCGCGGAGCTGGCAGACCGAGGCCCCGCTGCGGATGCTGCAGAACAACCTCGACCCGGAGGTGGCCGAGCGCCCGGACGACCTCGTCGTCTACGGCGGCACCGGGCGCGCGGCACGCGACTGGCGGAGTTTCGACGCGATGGTCCGCACCCTGACCACCCTCGGGGACGACGAGACGATGCTCGTGCAGTCGGGTCGTCCGGTCGGGGTGCTGCGCACCCACGAGTGGGCGCCGCGGGTGCTCATCGCCAACTCGAACCTGGTGCCCGACTGGGCCACCTGGCCGGAGTTCCGCCGGCTGGAGCACCTCGGCCTGACCATGTACGGCCAGATGACCGCGGGCTCGTGGATCTACATCGGCACGCAGGGGATCCTGCAGGGCACCTACGAGACGTTCGCGGCGGTGGCCGCCAAGCGGTTCGGCGGCACGCTCGCCGGGACGCTCACCCTCACCGGCGGCTGCGGCGGCATGGGCGGGGCCCAGCCGCTGGCGGTCACGCTCAACGGCGGCACCTGCCTGGTGGTCGACGTCGACGAGGCCCGGCTGCGCCGGCGGGTGGCCACCCGTTACCTCGACGAGGTCGCCGACGACCTGGACGACGCCGTCGCCCGCTGCCTGGCCGCCAGGGAGGACCGCCGCGCGCTGTCCGTGGGCCTCGTGGGCAACGCGGCCACGGTCTTCCCCGAGCTGCTGCGCCGCGGGGTGGAGGTCGACGTCGTCACCGACCAGACCTCGGCGCACGACCCGCTGTCCTACCTCCCCCAGGGCGTCGACGTCGCCGACTGGCACGACTACGCCCGGGCGAAGCCGGAGGAGTTCACCACCCGGGCGCGGGCGTCGATGGCGCGGCACGTCGAGGCGATGGTCGGCTTCCTGGACGCCGGCGCCGAGGTGTTCGACTACGGCAACTCGATCCGCGACGAGGCGCGCCAGGGCGGCTTCGAGCGCGCGTTCGCCTTCCCCGGCTTCGTCCCGGCCTACATCCGGCCGCTGTTCTGCGAGGGCAAGGGACCGTTCCGGTGGGCCGCGCTCTCCGGTGACCCGGCCGACATCGCCGCGACCGACCGCGCGGTCCTGGACCTCTTCCCGGACGACGACCACCTGCACCGGTGGATCCGTGCGGCGCAGGAGCGGGTCGCCTACCAGGGGCTGCCGGCGCGCATCTGCTGGCTCGGCCAGGGGGAGCGCGATCGCGCCGGCCTGCGGTTCAACGAGCTCGTCGCTTCCGGCGAGATCAGCGCGCCGGTCGTGATCGGCCGCGACCACCTCGACACCGGTTCGGTGGCCTCGCCGTACCGCGAGACCGAGGCCATGGCCGACGGGTCCGACGCCATCGCCGACTGGCCGCTGCTCAACGCGCTGGTCAACACCGCGTCCGGCGCGACGTGGGTGTCGATCCACCACGGCGGCGGGGTCGGCATCGGCCGGTCGCTGCACGCCGGGCAGGTGAGCCTCGCCGACGGCACCCCGCTGGCCGCCGAGAAGCTGGCCCGGGTGCTCGCCAACGACCCGGCCACGGGCGTGCTCCGGCACGCCGACGCCGGCTACGAGCGGGCCGAGCAGGTGGCGGGGGAGCAGGGGATCCGCGTCCCGATGCGCGAGCCGTGAGCTCCTTCGAGGGCATGTGGGCCGACCTCGGCGAGGTCGGCCGGGCGCCGTCGGGCGGCTACCGCCGCTTCGCCTGGACGCCGGAGGACGCCACCCTGCGCGAGTGGTTCGGCGGCGAGGCGGCCCGCCGCGGGCTGGACGTGGTGCCCGACCGGGCCGGCAACCTGTGGGCCTGGGACGGCGACCCCGACGCCGACGGCCCCGGTCTGGTGCTCGGCAGCCACCTCGACTCCGTTCCCGACGGCGGCGCCTTCGACGGGCCGCTCGGCATCGTGTCGGCCTTCGCGGCCCTCGACCGGCTGCGCGCCGAGGGGGTCCGCGCGGGCGGGCCGGTCGCCGTGGCGTGCTTCGCCGACGAGGAGGGTGCCCGGTTCGGCGTGGCCTGCACCGGCTCGAAGCTGCTCAGCGGCGACCTCGACCCCGACCGGGCGCGCGCCCTGACCGACGCCGACGGCACCACCCTGGCCGAGGCGCTCGCGGCCGCCGGGCACGACCCGCGGCACGTCGGGCGGGACGACGAGGCCCTGCGGCGGATCGGCACCTACGTGGAGCTGCACGTCGAGCAGGGCCGCGGTCTGGCCGCCGGGGAGGCCGCGGTCGGCGTGGCCACCGGCATCCTGCCCCACGGCCGGTGGCGGCTGGACCTGCGCGGCCGCGCCGACCACGCCGGGACGACGCGGCTGGCCGACCGCGACGACCCGATGCTCACGCTGGCCGCGGTGGTGCGGACCGCGCGCGAATCGGCCGCGGCGGAGGACGTCGTCGCGACCGTCGGCAAGGTGGTCGTGCGGCCGAACGCGGTCAACGCGATCCCCTCGGAGGTCACCGCCTGGCTCGACGCCCGCGGCCTGCCGGTGGCGGCCGTGCGGCGGGTGGTGGCCCGGGTCGGCGCCGCGGCCGGCGTCGAGCCGGTCGAGTTGTCGTGGGCGCCGCCGGTGGAGTTCGACGCCGCGCTGCGCGACCGGGTGGCCGCCGCGGCCGGCGGCGACGCCGGGCCGGCGCCGCTGCTGGGCACCGGCGCCGGGCACGACGCCGGCGTCCTGGCCGCGGCCGGCGTCCCGAGCGCGATGCTGTTCGTGCGCAACCCGACCGGCATCTCGCACTCGCCTGCCGAGCACGCCGAGACCGCCGACTGCCTCGCCGGCGTCGAGGCGCTGGCCCGCGTCGTCCGGGAGCTGGCATGAACGCCCCACGACGTCGCTCCGCTTCGCTCCACGACGCCGCGGGGGCCCCGCGATGAGCACTTTCTGGTGCGAGCACGCGTGGCTCCCCGGCGGGATCGCCGAGGGCGTCCGGATCACCGTGGACGACGGGGGTGCGATCGCCGCCGTCGAGGCCGGGCGACCGGGCGCGGGGGACACCCGGCTCCGCGGCGTCGTCCTGCCGGGGCTGGCCGACGCCCACTCGCACGCCTTCCACCGTGCCCTGCGCGGGCGGACGCACGACCGCGGCGGCACCTTCTGGACGTGGCGGGAGCGGATGTACGCCGTCGCCGCGCGCCTCGACCCCGACTCCTACCTCGCGCTGGCCCGCGCCACCTACGCCGAGCTGGCCCTGGGCGGGGTCACCACCGTGGGCGAGTTCCACTACCTGCACCACGCTCCCGGCGGACGCCGCTACGCCGATCCCAACGCGATGTCGGAGGCGCTGGCGCAGGCGGCCGCCGAGGCCGGCGTCCGGCTGACGTTGCTCGACGCCTGCTACCTCGCCGGGGGCCTCGGCACCGACGGGCACGCGCCGCTCGACCCGGTGCAGCTGCGGTTCTCCGACGGCTCGGCGGGCGCCTGGGCCGAGCGGGTCGCCGCGCTGCCGGAGCGGCCGGGCCTGCGGGTCGGCGCCGCCGCGCACTCCGTGCGCGCCGTGCCCCCCGCCGACCTGCCCGTGGTCGCGGCCGCCCCCGGGCCGCTGCACGTGCACCTGTCGGAGCAGCCCGCGGAGAACGAGGCGTGCCTCGCCGTCCATGGCCGCACCCCGACGGCCCTGCTCGCCGAGGCGGGCGTGCTGGGGCCGCGGACGACGGCGGTGCACGCCGTGCACCTGACCGAGGGCGACCGGGCGCTCCTGGCGGCGTCCGGCACCGCGGTCTGCGCCTGCCCGTGCACCGAGGCCGATCTCGCCGACGGCACCGGCCCCTTCCGGGAGCTGGCCGACGCCGGCGTGCCGCTGGTCCTCGGCACCGACCAGCACGTCGTCGCCGACCTCCTCGCCGAGGCGCAGGCGCTCGAGGCCGGCGCCCGGCTGGCCTCCGGGCAGCGCGGTCGGTTCCGGCCCGAGGAGCTGGTCGCCGCCCTCACGGGGACCGGGCACGCGGCCCTCGGCTGGCCCGACGGCGGCCGGCTCGCCACCGGCTGCCGGGCCGACCTGGTCGCGATCGCCCTCGACACGCCGCGCACCGCCGGCGCCGACCCGGCGCAGATCGCCCTGGTCGCCGGGGCGGGTGACGTCACCACGGTCGTCGTCGAGGGGCGGGTCGTGGTGGACCGGGGAGAGCACGTGCTCGGCGACGTGGGCGCCCTGCTGCGCGAGGCGGTCGAGCCGCTGTGGGCGTGACCACGCTGGTGACCGGCATCGGTGAGCTGGTCACGAACGACCCCGCGCTGGGAGACGGGCCGCTCGGGCTGGTGCGCGACGCCGCCCTCGTGGTCGACGGGGGCCGCATCGCGTGGGTCGGACCGGGGCGCTCCGCCCCCGCCGCCGACCGGGGCCTGGACGTCGACGGCCGGGCCGTGCTGCCCGGCTTCGTCGACAGCCACGCCCACCTCGTCTTCGCCGGCGACCGGGCCGCGGAGTTCGAGGCCCGCATGGCCGGGGTGCCCTACGACGGCGGCGGCATCGCCACGACCGTGGCGGCCACCCGGGCGGCCTCCGACGACCGGCTGCGCGACCGCCTCACCTCGCTGGTGGCCGAGATGCGCGCGCAGGGCACCACCACGGTGGAGGTGAAGAGCGGCTACGGGCTCACCGTCGACGACGAGGCCCGCGCGCTGCGCCTGGCCCGCGAGGTCACGCCCGAGACGACCTTCCTCGGCGCGCACGTCGTCCCGCCGGAGCACGCCGGCCGCCGGGACGACTACGTCGAGCTGGTCACCGGTCCCATGCTCGCCGCGTGCGCGCCGCACGCCCGGTGGATCGACGTCTTCTGCGAGCCGGCGTCGGCGCACGCCTTCGACGCCGACGCCGCCCGGGCGGTGCTCGAGGCCGGCCGGGCGGCCGGGCTGGGTCTGCGGGTGCACGCCAACCAGCTGTCCGCCGGCCCCGGCGTGCGGCTGGCCGTGGAGCTGGGCGCGGCCAGCGCCGACCACTGCACGCACCTCACCGCCGACGACGTCGACGCCCTGGCCGGCGGCGCGACGGTGGCCACGCTGCTCCCCGGCGTCGAGTTCTCCACCCGGTCGGCCTACCCCGACGCCCGCCGGCTGCTCGACGCCGGCGCCACGGTCGCGCTCGCCACGGACTGCAACCCGGGCAGCTGCTTCACCTCGTCCATGCCGTTCTGCATCGCCCTCGCCGTCCGCGAGACGGGCATGACGCCGGCCGAGGCGGTGCACGCGGCGACGGCCGGGGGAGCGGCCGCCCTGCGGCGCACCGACGTCGGCCGGATCACGGCCGGGGCGCGGGCGGACCTGGTGCTGCTGGACGCGCCGTCCCACCGCCACCTGGCCTACCGGCCGGGCGTGCCGCTCGCGCGGTGCCTGGACGTTCTCGACGAGCACGGCTGACGCGCTGCGAGCGGGCCGCACTGTGCGGAAAATCACCTCAGACCCTTGCCCCGCGGTACCGCCTCTGGTTCCCTCATGCGAAGCGAGTCTCGAATGACGCAACACGATAGGGGGCCGTCATGGAGTCATCGCGTCGAGAGCAGTCCTCGCCTCCCGGTCCACGGCACGGTCGCCGGGACGACCCCGGCGCCGCCCGAGGGGTAGAGCCGCAGGGCACCGCCGTGGACGCGCCCGAGGGCGACATCCACCCCGCGATCGCCAAGCCGCCGCCCTGCATGGCCGACCGCCACTGGGCGGTGGACAAGGTGCTCTTCGCCGTCGCGGCGGTCATGGCGCTCGGCTTCGTGGCCTGGGGCTTCGCGACACCCACCGGCCTGGGCTCGGCGAGCACGACGGTGCTCGGCTGGATCACCGGCAACCTCGGCTGGCTGTTCGTGCTGCTGGCGTCCGCGTTCGTCGTGTACGTGATCTGGCTGGCGGCCGGCAAGTTCGGGCGGATCCCGCTGGGGCGTGACGACGAGCGGCCGGAGTTCCGCACCGTCTCGTGGATCGCGATGATGTTCAGCGCCGGCATGGGCATCGGGCTCATGTTCTTCGGCGTCGCCGAACCGCTCTCGCACTACGTCTCCCCGCCGCCGCTCACCACCGAGGCAGAGACGCCCGAGGCGATCCAGACGGCGATGGCGACCACGCTGTTCCACTGGACGCTGCACCCGTGGGCCATGTACGCCGTGGTCGGGCTGGCCATCGCCTACGGCACCTTCCGGCGAGGCCGCCGCCAGCTGATCAGCTCGGCCTTCATCCCCCTGCTCGGGGAGCGGCGGGCGACCGGCCCGGCCGGCCGGATCATCGACGTCCTGGCCATCTTCGCCACGCTCTTCGGGTCGGCGGCCTCGCTGGGGCTGGGCGCCCTCCAGATCGGCAGCGGGCTCGAGATCCTCGGCTGGGCCGGCGACGTCGGCAACGCCGTGCTGGTCGGGATCATCGCGGTGCTGACCGCCGCGTTCGTCGCCTCGGCGGTCTCCGGCATCGCCAAGGGCATCCAGTGGCTGTCCAACACCAACATGGTCCTGGCGCTGCTGCTCGCGCTGTTCGTCTTCGTCCTCGGCCCGACGGTCTTCATCCTCAACCTGGTGCCCGACGCGGTCGGCAGCTACTTCTCCGACCTCGGCGCGATGGCCGCGCGCACGGAGGCGACCGGCGGTGACGCGATGGCCACCTGGCTCAGCGGGTGGACGGTCTTCTACTGGGCCTGGTGGATCAGCTGGACTCCGTTCGTCGGGCTGTTCATCGCGCGCATCAGCCGTGGTCGGACCATCCGGCAGTTCGTCACCGGCGTGCTGCTGGTGCCCAGCCTGGTCAGCCTCCTGTGGTTCGCGGTCTTCGGCGGTGCCGGCATCGACGCGCAGCGCGGTGGCGCCGACATCGCCGGGCAGGGCACCACCGAGGGGCAGCTGTTCGCCGTCCTGGACCGGTTCCCGCTGGCCACCGCGGCGACGGTGCTCGTGATGGTGCTCGTGGCGATCTTCTTCGTGTCCGGCGCGGACGCTGCCTCGATCGTCATGGGCTCGCTCTCGCAGCGCGGCACGCTGGAGCCGAGCCGCTCGGTCGTCGTCTTCTGGGGCGTGGTGATGGGCTCGGTCGCGGCGATCATGCTGCTGCTGGGGGAGGACGGGGCGGCCCTGACCGGGCTGCAGAACCTGACGATCATCGCCGCACTGCCGTTCGCGCTGGTCATGGCGGCGATGGCGGTGAGCCTCGTCAAGGACCTCCGCCGCGATCCCATGGTGCTGCGGGGGAACTACGCCACCTCGGCGATCGAGAAGGCGGTCGTCGACGGCATCAGCCGGCACGGCGACGACTTCGTCCTCGTCGTGGAGCGGACCTCGAGCCGACCCGCGCAGGAGGCCGGGGCGGAACGGGCGGCGCCGCCGGGCCCCGAGCGGGAGGGAGGGCTGTCGGTGAGCCCCAGCGGCAACTTCGTGGCGCCGGCCGCGGGGTCGCCCGTCCCGGCGCAGAGCCGACCCGAGGCGGAGCCCATCGGCCGCCCGAGGGACCCGCGCGAGTAGGCGACCGCTCCACCACCGCAGGCCTCCCGGCAGGGACCGACGTCGGTCCCTGCCGGGAGGCTCTGCGCGTCGGCGACGGGTGGGGCGCCGACAGCCCGAACGAGGAACCGCCCCGGACCGGGGGTCCGGGGCGGTTCTGGTGCGTCGGTCGGACGGACCGGCCTCGCGCGTCAGGACGACGTCGCGACGGGGGAGCGGAGCTGCCGGCGCCAGCGCGTGAACAGGCGCGGCTGGTTCATCCCGAGGACGGCGACGGGGACGCCGTCCCGCTCGTAGACCACGAGAAAGCACCGCTCGGCGCAGGCGCCCTCCACCACCCGCGCGACGTCGCCCTCGCGCCGCGAGCCGGCGAACTGGATGCGGGCGCCGTACTGGTCGGACCAGAAGTAGGGGACCGCCGCCGGGGCCTGCTCCCCGGCACCCAGCAGGGTGGCCACCGCGGTGGCCGGCTGCTCGAGCGCGCTGGTCCAGTGCTCGGTGCGCACGTGCCGCTGGGCGGAGTCCGACCACGTCGCTGCGCAGTCGCCGACGGCCACCACTCCGGGGACGCCGGTGGCGCCGCGCGCGTCGGTGAGGACGCCGTTGCCGCAGGCCACGCCGGAGCCGTCCAGCCACTCGGTGTTCGGCACGGCGCCGATGCCCACGACCACCACGTCGGCCGGCAGCCGGGTGCCGTCGGTCAGCTCCACGGCCTCGACCCGGTCGCTGCCGAGGAGTCCGGCGACCCCCGTGCCGGTGAGCAGGCGGGTGCCGTGGTCGGCGTGCAGCTCGGCGCAGACCGCGCCCATCTCGGTGCCGATCGGGCCGGCGAGGGGGACGGGCTGGGCCTCGACGACGGTGACCTCCAGCCCGAGCGTGCGGGCGGTGGAGGCGACCTCGGCGCCGATGAAACCGGCGCCGATCACGACGAGGCGCTCGGCGGTGGCCAGGTCCTCCCGGAGGGCGACCGCGTCGTCCACGGAGCGCAGCACGTGCACCCCGGCGAGGCCGCGCTCGCCGGGCAGGCGACGCGCGCGGGCGCCGGTGGCGAGGACGACCCCGTCGGCCCGGACCTCGCGGCCGTCGCGCAGCAGCACCGAGCGGCTGCGGCGGTCCAGGCCGACCGCCGTGGCGCCCAGCCGCCACTCGAGGTCGAGGTCCTCGTCGTCGGGCGCGCCCAGGGCGATGTCGTCGAGCGAGGCCGTGCCGGCCAGGAACCCCTTCGACAGCGGCGGGCGGTCGTAGGGGGCGTGCAGCTCGTCGCCGATGACCACGATCCGGCCGTCGTAGGACTGATCGCGGAGCGCGCGGGCGGCGGAGAGGCCGGCCAGCGACGCGCCCACCACGGCGACCGTCGGGCTCATGCGGCACCGTCCGCCGGGATCCCCGCTTGGACGTAGATGTGGCCGTCCCGGACCACGACCCGGTGGGTGCGCACCGCCTTCTTGGCCGGGGGGCCGGAGACCTTGCCGGTGCGCAGGTCGAAGCAGGAGGCGTGCAACGGGCACTCCACGGAGCAGCCGTCCAGCCAGCCGTCGGCCAGCGAGGCGTCCTGGTGGGTGCAGGTGTCGTCGATGGCGTAGAGGTCGCCGTCGGCGTTGAAGACCGCGATGGGCTCGTCGGCCTCGACTCGGATCGCCTCGCCGGGCGGCAGCGCGGTCGTGGGGCAGACCGGGATCATGAACGCTCCAGGCTGTCTCTGTTGCGTATGTTGCAACGCTTCGCCGATAGCGCAACAGTCTGGCTTGGAGAGCTCCCCATCGTCAAGAGGAGGAGCGGTGCTGCGTGGCCTGCGACCTACGCTGAGCGCATGAGTGAGCCGCAGGAGGTGAACGGGGAGCGGAACTCGGTCGCCGTCGTCCAGTCCGTCGACCGTGCGCTGAACATCCTGGAGATCCTCGCGGCCCAGGGGGAGGCCGGCGTCACCGAGGTGGCCGCCGAGCTCGGCGTGCACAAGTCGACGGCCTTCCGGCTGGTCGCGGCACTGGAGAGCCGGGGCTTCGTCGAGCAGCTGGCCGACCGGGGCAAGTACCGGCTGGGGTTCGGCATCGTGCGCCTCGCCGGCGCGGCCGCCGTGCAGCTGGACGTCGCCCGGGAGGGGCGCCAGATCTGCGCGGCACTGGCCGCCGATCTGGGGGAGACGGTCAACATCGCCATCCTCGACAACGACCGGGCGGTGAACGTCAGCCAGACCCGCGGGCCGGCGGCTCTCAGCACGCACAACTGGGTGGGGCAGAGCACGCCCTTGCACGCGACCTCGAGCGGCAAGGTGCTGCTGGCCCACGCCCCCGACGCCGTCCGCAAGGGCATCCTGTCCCGCGAGCTGCCGCGCTTCACCCCCACCACGATCACCGACCCCGAACTGCTGCAGCAGCACCTCGACGGGATCGTCGAGCAGGGGTGGGGGTCGACGGTCGAGGAGTACGAGGTCGGGCTCACCGCCGTCGCGGCTCCCGTCCGCGGCGTGGACGGCGACGTGGTCGCCGCGCTGAGCGTCTCCGGCCCCTCCTTCCGCCTGGACCGGGCGGACCTCCCGAGGCTGGCCCGGCGGGTGGTCTCGGCCGCCGACGAGCTCAGCAGGCGACTCGGCTTCTTCGGCTAGGCGCCGCCCGGTCGGGCGGACCCGGCGCGGTTGTTGCGACTAGCGCAATCCGGTGGGTAATGTGCAACACATCGGTCGCCATCGAGGTCATAGGCGGACGGCGACCGAGGTCGACGCCGTGCTGCGTCGCCCCGATCTCCCGGCGTGTCCCATGTCGCCCCCGGAACACCGAGGTGCCGTATGACCACCACCGACCTGCCCGCGAGCCTCATCTCCACCCTGCCGGGGCAGTACTACACCGATCCCGCGATCTTCGCGCTCGAGCAGTCCCACGTGTTCGAGGACATGTGGTTCTGCGCCGTGCGCTCGAGCGACCTCCCGACCCCCGGTTCCTTCAGGAAGGTCCAGGTCGGCCGGGAGAGCGTCCTCGTCGTCCGTGGCCGCGACGGGCAGCTGCGGTCGTTCCTCAACATCTGCCGGCACCGCGGTGCCCAGATCTGCACCGAGGACTCCGGCGAGGTCAAGCGGGCCTTCCAGTGCCCGTACCACGCCTGGACCTACGACCTCTCGGGCAAGCTCGTGGCCGCCCCGAACCTGACGAAGATGCCCGACATCGACCGGGTCGCGTACGGCCTGGTGCCGGTGGCGCTGCACGAGTGGCTCGGCTACGCCTGGGTGTGCCTGGCCGAGGATCCGCCCTCGTTCGAGGACGCGGTCGTGGCCGACGTCGTCGAGCGCCTCGGCGACGTCGAGTCGATCGAGCGCTACCAGCTCGACTCGCTGTCGGTGGGGCGCCGCATCACCTACGACGTGCAGGCGAACTGGAAGCTCATCATCGAGAACTTCATGGAGTGCTACCACTGCGCGACGATCCACCCGGAGCTGACCGAGGTGCTCCCCGAGTTCGCCGAGGGCTACGCGGCGCAGTTCTTCGTGGGGCACGGCGCGGAGTTCGGGGACGACGTCCAGGGCTTCACCGTCGACGGCCGCGAGGGTTTCGACCGGCTGCCGGGCGTCGACGAGGGGCACGACCGGCGCTACTACGCCATCACGGTGAAGCCGACCGTGTTCGTCAACCTGGTGCCCGACCACGTCATCTTCCACCGCATGTTCCCCGTCGCGGCCGACCGGACGATCGTCGAGTGCGACTGGCTGTACTCGCACGAGGTGGTCGAGTCGGGCAAGGACGTGACGCGGTCGGTGGAGCTGTTCCACCGGGTGAACGAGCAGGACTTCGCCGCCTGCGAGCGGACCCAGCCGGCCATGTCCTCCCGCGCCTACGCCAACGGGGGCGTGCTCGTGCCCTCCGAGCACCACATCGGCGCCTTCCACGAGTGGCTGACGGAGCGCCTGTCGGTCTGAGCGGGTCCGGCTACCGGGCGGCCAGGCGCGCCAGCCACTCCTGGCGCCACGCCTCCGTCCGCGCCACCTCGTCGAACGTGACGAGGTGGAAGCCCGCCAGGCGGGTGTCCGCCCGGCCGACCGCCGACGCGAGCGACGGGCCGAGCCCCAAGCCGGCGGAGATGCGCACCAGCTGTCGCCGCGTCACGGCACGGGGAATCCCGACCCGGATCGGCAGGTTCCCCCCGCTACCGGATCTGGCGCGCCCACGCCGTCGTCGTGCGGGGGTGGAAGCACAGCTGGGTGATGACCTGCGTCGCGTGCGGGGCCTTCCGCTCGAGGGCGCGCTCCGGCCGCCCGCAGCCGGGCCACGATGTCGGCCAGGTGCGCCTCGTCGCGAACGGGGCGGGCGGCCAGGTGGGGCATGGCCGAGAACACGTGCCCTGACAACCGCTCGGCCGGCTCGACCGTCGGCATCAGCCCCTCGGCCTCGCTCGCCGACCAGCCGGACGTTGTCGTCGACGTCGAAGTCCTGCCCGTCGAGGCTGAACACCCCGCTGACGACGGCCTTCTCGATGCGCGCGGTGCTCATCGCGCGACTCCGGACTCGTTCCGCTCCACGCTCGTTCCTCGCTGCGATGCTC
>NZ_JBJGZV010000025.1:0-84615 GCF_054050715.1 Blastococcus sp. SYSU D00669 | reverse complement strand
CGAGGTCCGTCGTCCGGACCTCGACCCCGGCCGGGAGGCCCTCGAGGATGGCGGTGAGCTGCTGGCCGTGCGACTCACCGGCGGTCAGCCAGCGCAACATGGGCGGCATTCTGCCATTGGCGGCCGGGGCGCCCGGCTCATGGCAGGGGCACCGGTCCCGCGGCGGC
Organism: Blastococcus sp. SYSU D00669; assembly: GCF_054050715.1. Taxonomy (NCBI): domain Bacteria; kingdom Bacillati; phylum Actinomycetota; class Actinomycetes; order Geodermatophilales; family Geodermatophilaceae; genus Blastococcus; species Blastococcus sp. SYSU D00669. Next base: position 84,448 of record NZ_JBJGZV010000025.1, on the reverse strand, counting down.
GAGGGCGAGCACCGCGCCGACGAGCAGCGGCGGGCCGAACGGCAGCGCGGTGCGCCAGCCCACCCGCCGCAGCGCCAGCAGGAGCAGCGACACCACGGCGCCGACGAGCAGGCCGGCGAAGACCCCGGCGAGCAGCACGCCCCAGCCGACCCAGCCGAGCAGCAGGCCGAGCAGGCCCAGCAGCTTGACGTCCCCGAAGCCGAGCCCCTCCGGGGAGACGGCCGCGCCGAGCGCGGCCAGCCCGAAGGCGGCCGCCGCGGCTACGGCCGCCCGCAGCAGCGCGGGCCACGTGCCGAGCAGGGCGGCGTCGGCGACGAGGGCGGCGCCGCAGACGGCGTACGCCGGGAGCGTGACGACGTCGGGCAGCCGGTGCGCGGCGAGGTCGGTGCCGGCCAGCACGAGCCCGGCACCGGCCGCCCAGGCGAACGCCGCGGTCGCCGGGCGGGCGCCGGTGAGCAGCACCGCGCCGGGCAGCAGCGCACCGGCGAGCAGCGCGGTGAGGACGACGGCAGCGGCGGACGGGCGGGCGGCACGGTCGCGGGCGGCCAGCCGGGCCGCGGTCAGCGCCAGCCACGGACCGGCGGTCACGCCCGCGACCGTCGCGAGGGCGAGCACCACGGTCAGCGGGTGTCGAGCGCGGCGCGCATCTCCGCGATCGGCGCCGGGTGCCCGGTCATGAGCTCGACCTGGGCGGTGGCCTGCCAGAACAGCACCTCGAGGCCGCCGATGACGGTGCCGCCGGCCTCCTCGACGCGCTGCGCCAGGGGGGTCGGCCACGGCGCGTACAGGACGTCGAGGACGGTCTGCCGGGTGTGCCAGCCGAGGCCCAGCAGCGCGGGCTGCGCGCCGATCGGCACGGTGCTGACGACCACCGGGGCGTCGACCACGCTGCCGGCCAGCGGGGTGACCTTCGCGGTGACCCCGAGGGTGCCGAGGACGCGGGCGAGGTCGGCGGCGCGCGCCGGCTCGCGGACGGCGACGTCGACCTGCTCGGCGCCCAGCGAGGCGAGCGCGACGGCGGCCGCGACCGCGGTGCCACCGGCGCCGATGATCGCCGCGTGCGCCACCGACTCCACGCCGCCGAGCTGCAGCGCCATGCCGACGCCGGTCACGTCGGTGTTCTCCGCGCGCCAGCCCTGCCCGGTGCGGACCAGGGTGTTGGCCGCGCGCAGCAGCCGCGGCAGCGGCTCGACGACGTCGGCGGCCTCGGCGGCGGCCTGCTTGCACGGCATCGTCACCGAGAAGCCGCGCCACTCCTCGCCGAGGCCGGCCAGCAGCGTCGGGACGTCCTCCGCGCCCAGGTCGAGCGCGTCGTAGGTCCAGTCGGTCAGCCCCAGCGCGGCGTACGCCGCCCGGTGCAGCAGCGGCGACAGCGAGTGGCTGACCGGCCGGCCGATGACCGCGGCCCTCACGGGGCGCCGTCCGGCCGGCCGGTCGCTCCGGCCGTCATCCCCCGGGGTTCTCCCGCAGCCACTGCTGGAACAGCGCCACGTTGGCGGCGTGCTCCTCGGCCGTCGCCGCGAACCGGGTCTCGCCGGTGTCGGGGTTGACGACGACGAAGAACAGCCAGTTGCCGTCGGCCGGGGCCAGGACGGCGCGGACCGCCTGCTCGCCCGGGTTGTCGATCGGCCCCGGCGGCAGCCCGGCGTGCAGGTAGGTGTTGTACGGCGAGGGGTTGGCGCGGTCCTCGGCCGTGGTGGTGATGCCGGTCTTGCCGGTCGCGTAGTTCACCGTGGTGTCGAACTGCAGCGGCATGCCGGCGTACAGCCGGTTCTCGATGACCCGGGCCACCCGGGCCATGTCCTCGGCCGTGGCCGCCTCGGCCTGCACGAGGCTGGCCTTGGTGAGCACGGTCAGCCGCTGGTCCTCGGGCACCCCGAGCTCGTCGAGCAGCTGCGTGGTGCGGGTGACCATGCCGGAGAGCACGTCGGCGGCGGTGTCCCCGGGCTCGACGTCGTAGGTCGCCGGGAACAGCCAGCCCTCGAGCAGCCCGTTGGCGTAGGCGGGCAGGCCCAGGGCGGCCGGGTCGGCGGCGGCGGCCTCGAAGTCGGCCAGCGGGATGCCGGTCGCCTCCGCCGCGCGCTGCAGCACGGTGCCGGCCCGCAGCCCCTCGGGCAGGGTGACGCGGGAGACCAGCCGCGAGTTCGGGTCGAGCAGCAGGTCCAGCGCGGCCGCGCCGCTCATCTGCAGCCGCATCCGGTAGACGCCGGCCGTGATGCCCATGGCGGCGGGCTCGGCCTCGGCGGCGTCGACGAACGGCCCGACCGAGGCGATGACGTCGGCGGCGACCAGCGTGCGGCCGATGTCGCTGAGCGTGTCGCCGTTCTCCACGCGGACGTCCACGCTGCCGGTGCCGGTGCCGGTGTAGTCCTCGGAGACGAACAGCCCGAGCAGCTTCTGGCCGCCGAAGAAGATGCCGGCGCCCAGGGCGGCGAGGACGACGAGGGCGATCAGGACGGCGAGCGGCCGGCGGCGCTTGCGGCGCCGGCGGCGGGGCTCGTCGTCGGAGACGAACGGGATGTCGTCGTCGTGGTGGTCGTCCTCGTCGTGCAGGTCGTGCTCGTCGTGCAGGTCGTGCTCGTCGTCGTGCAGGTCGTGCTCGTCGTGGTGCAGGTCGGCCGGCTCGGGCGCGCGGCGGCGCCGGCGGCCGCGCCGCGACCCCTCGTCGACGTGCGCGCCGATGACCTCCAGGCCGCCGGTCTGCTCCTCCCACTCGGCGGGGACGGCGTCGTGCGTGTCGGTCGCGTCGTCCACCGGCTCACCCGGGAGCCCGGGCAGCACGGGCTGCGCCTGGGTGGCGTCGTCGTCGCCGTCGCGCCGGCGGCCGAGCTTCGCCCAGGCGCCGGGCGGCGGTGGCGGCAGGGGGGCGGAGGGGTGCCGGCCGGTGTCGTCGGCGCCGTGCCGGCCCCAGCCGGCCGGGGCGTCGTCCCGCCGGGACCCCGCCTCGGAGCCGTCGGGGTCGCCGCCGCGGTGCCGCCACTCGACGGGGACCGGGCCGGTCTCGTCGTCGTCGCGGTCGAGCAGCCCGGAGACCCGGCGCACGCCGCCGGTCGACGCGCCGGCCAGGCGGTCGGCCCGCCGCGGCTGCCGGACGGGGGCGACGGCGGCCGTGTCGTCGTCCCAGCGCTCGGACTCCCGGGACGGGTCCTGCGGCCGGGCGCCGGAGCCGGGCGCGGACCCGGCGGTCAGGGGCGGGGGCCAGGGGGCCGGGACGCTGCTCGCGGGCTCGTCGGGCGAGGCGTGCCGCCCGCGCGGACGCGGCGCGCCCGGCTCGTTCACGAGGAAGACCTCCGTGAATCGAGGAAGTGCTGGAGGATCACCACGGCGGCGGCCTGGTCGATCACCGAGCGCTGGGCCCGGCTGTCACGGCCGGCTTCCCGGAGGGAGTTGGCGGCGGTCACGGTGGAGAGCCTTTCGTCGACGTGGTGCAGCGGCACGGAGCCGATGCGGTCGGCCAGGGCCCGAGAGTAGGTCGCGGCGTCCTCGGCCGAGGCGCCCGACGCACCCGACAGGTGCCTCGGCTCTCCCACGACCACCTCTGTCACCTCGTGTTCCGCGACCAGGGCGGCGATCCGGTCGAGATCGGACCCGTCCTCGGCCCGCTTGACCGTCTCGAGCGGGCTGGCGAGCGTGCCGGTGGCGTCGGACAGCGCGACGCCGACCCGGACCGTGCCGACGTCGATCCCCAGCACCCGGCCGCGGCGCGCCGGCCGGGGCGGCACGGTCAGCCCACCCGGGAGGCCGCGGGACAGGTCGATCTCCGCGGTCTCGTTCGAGACCGGCGGGAACCCGCGCGTCAGGTCGATCTCGGTGGTCGGGTGGTACTGCGGCTGCCCCGGCGAGGTGCGGGGACGAGCGGGCGGGACGGCGGGCAGCCGGCGCTTGCGCTCGCCGACCGGGCCGGTGTCCTCCGGGTTGTACTCCGTCATCTCTACCTCCCGACGGCGGCCGCGACCGCCTCTTCTCCGGCCTTGAGCGCTGCAGGGATCCCGGCGGGATCGGTGCCGCCGCCCTGGGCGACGTCGGGCTTGCCGCCGCCGCGACCGCCGACCGGCACGGCCGCGGCCTTGATCAGGTCGCCGGCCGACAGCCCGCGGTCGACGGCGGCCGGGCTGAGCGCCGCCACCAGGGCCACCTTGCCACCCGCCGCCGAGGCGAGCAGGACGGCGGCCGGCCGGTCGGCGCCGAGCCGGCCGCGGACGTCGAGCGCCAGCGCCCGCAGGTCGCCGCCGGCCAGCCCCTCGGGGGCGCCGGTGACCAGGGCGATCCCGCCGACGTCGGTTGCCGACTGCGCCAGCGTGCCGGCCTGGGCGAGGGTCTGCTGCGCGCGCAGGTCGGCCAGCTCCCGGTCGACGTCGCGCAGCCGGGCGAGCATGCCGCCGACCCGCTCGACGATGCCGTCGGTGGGGGTCTTGAGCAGCTCGCCGAGCTGGCGGACCAGGTCGCGCTCGCGCGCGAGGTAGCGGAAGCCCTCGAGCCCGACGACCGCCTCGACGCGGCGGGCGCCCGAGCCGACGGAGGACTCGCCGGTCAGGGCCAGCGTGCCGATCTGCGCGCTGCCGCGGACGTGCGTGCCACCGCAGAGCTCCCGCGACCAGGGGCCGCCGATCTCGACGACGCGCACCTGCTCGCCGTAGGTCTCGCCGAACAGGGCGAGCGCGCCGATCGCCTGCGCCTCGGGCAGCGACATGTAGGTGGCGGTCACCTGGTGGTCGGCGCGGACGGCGGCGTTGGCGACGTCCTCGATGTCGTGCCGCTGCTGCCCGGTGAGCGCGCCCTGCCAGGCGAAGTCCAGCCGCAGGTAGCCGGGGCGGTTGTACGAGCCCGACTGCAGCGCCTGCGGGCCGAGCACCTGCCGCAGCGCGGCGTGCACGACGTGGGTGCCCGAGTGCGCCTGGCAGGCCGACAGCCGCCACTCGCGGTCGACCTCGGCGACGAGCTCGGTGCCGGCGCGCAGCTCACCCTCGAGGATGCGCACCTGGTGGGCGACCAGGCCCTTGACCGGCCGCTGCACGTCGAGCACCTCGGCGCGGCCGCCGTCCCAGACGAGCTCGCCGGCGTCGGCGACCTGGCCGCCGGACTCGGCGTAGAACGGCGTGCGGTCGAGCACGACCCGGGTGATCTCGCCGGTCCCGGCGGCGGTCTCGGCGCCGTCCTCCTCGAGGTCGGACACGACCCCGAGCACGCGGGAGTCGGTGCGCAGCGTCGAGTAGGCCTGCCAGTCGGTCGGGCCGTGGTCGGCGAGCAGCCGCCGGTAGGCCAGGACGTCGACCGAGCCGGTCTTCTTCGCGCGGGCGTCGGCGCGGGCGCGGTCGCGCTGCTGCTGCATCAGCCCGCGGAAGCCCTCCTCGTCGACGCTCACGCCCTGCTCGGCGGCCATCTCGAGGGTGAGGTCGATCGGGAAGCCGTAGGTGTCGTGCAGGGTGAACGCCTGCTCGCCGGTCAGCCCGGCCGCGCCGGCCTTCCTGGCCTCGTCGACGGCGGTGCCGAAGATCGTCGTCCCGGACGTGAGGGTGCGCCGGAACGCCTCCTCCTCGGCGTAGGCGACCGCGGAGATCCGGGCGAAGTCGGCGGCCAGCTCGGGGTAGCTCGGGCTCATCGCGTCGCGCGAGACCGGCAGCAGCTCGGGCAGGGTGGCCTCGTCGACGCCGAGCAGCTTCATCGAGCGGACGGCGCGGCGCAGCAGCCGGCGCAGGATGTAGCCGCGGCCCTCGTTGCCGGGCGTGACGCCGTCGCCGATGAGCATGAGCCCGCTGCGCACGTGGTCGGCGACCACCCGGAGCCGGACGTCGTCCTCGTGGTCCTTGCCGTAGGTGACGTTCGCCAGCTCGGCCGCGCGGCGCAGGACCGGGGAGACCTCGTCGATCTCGTAGAGGTTGTTGACCCCCTGGAGCAGGTAGGCCACCCGCTCCAGGCCCATGCCGGTGTCGATGTTCTTCTTCGGCAGGTCGCCGACGATGCGGAAGTCCTCCTTCGACCGCACGTCGTCGAGCTGGTACTGCATGAAGACGAGGTTCCAGATCTCGAGGAACCGGTCCTCGTCGACCACCGGACCGCCGTCCTGGCCGTGCTCGGGCCCGCGGTCGAAGTAGATCTCGCTGCACGGGCCGCCCGGGCCGGGCTGGCCGGTGTGCCAGTAGTTGTCCTTGAGGCCGCGGCGCTGGATCCGCTCGTCGGGCAGGCCGGCGATCCGCTTCCAGGCGTCGGCGGCCTCGTCGTCGTCGAGGTAGACGGTGACCCAGATCTTGTCGGGGTCGAACCCGAGCTTGCCGTCGGCGACGGACCCGGTGATCAGGTCCCAGGCGTGCTGGATGGCCCCTTCCTTGAAGTAGTCGCCGAAGGAGAAGTTGCCGTTCATCTGGAAGAACGTGCCGTGGCGGGTGGTCTTGCCCACCTCCTCGATGTCGAGGGTGCGCACGCACTTCTGCACGCTGGTGGCCCGCGGGTAGGGCGCGGGCTCGCGGCCGGTCAGGTACGGGATGAACGGCACCATGCCGGCGACGGTGAACAGCAGCGACGGGTCGGGCGACACCAGCGAGGCGCTGGGCACGACGGTGTGGCCGCGTTCCGCGAAGTGCTCGAGGAAGCGGCGGCGGATCTCGGCGGTCTGCATTCGTCTCTACTTCAGTTCGGGCGGGCCGGACGGGGCGGGTCCCGACCGGCCCCGGGTCGTCAGGGTCGGTTGTCGGCGGCGTGCCGGCCGGGCAGGGCGAGCTGGTCGCGGGTCGGCAGCGGGGCGTCGAGGCCGGTGCCGGACCGCAGCTCGGCCTCGCGCTCGGCGGCGGCGGCGCGCACGTCGGCGCCGAAGTCGCCGATCGCGTCGGCCAGCTCGCGCAGGCCGTCGGCGAGCGAGCCGAGGATGCCGGCCGGGGTCATCCTCTCCGCCGCGGCGGAGAGCTTGCGGACGACGAGGGCGCCGATCGTGATGCCCATGGCCAGCCAGAACAGGCGGCGCATCAGGCGGCCCGCCGGGTGGCGCGGCGCAGGCGGCGCGCGTCGCGGTCGCGGCGCGCGGCCTCGGCGATCGCCTGGCCCTCGCGCTTCTTGCGGGCGGCGCTGCGGACGCCGTAGCTGAACGCGGCCACCTTGATCAGCGGGCTGCCCAGGGTGGCGGCGACGACGCTGGACAGCGCCGCGACGTTGCTGGACACGTTGGCGGCGTTGCCGGTGATGTCGTCCACCCGCTCGAGGTTGCTGTTGACGTGCGCCACCGTCGTGTTGGCCTGCGCGAGGATCGGCGCTGCCTGCTCCCGGGTCTGCCGGATGGTCAGCGTCGTCTCGTCGAGCACCCGGCCCAGCTTGAGCAGCGGGATGGCCAGCAGCAGCACCAGCAGCACCAGTGCGAGGGCTGCGATGAGTCCGGCCCACTCTCCTGCGGACACGCGGTCTCCCCTGTCGTCGCGACGGTGCCGGGCGGACGACGGGCCCGGCGTGTGGTCACAGTAGTCGCGGGCCCGGTGGCCCGTTCGGGACGTGCCCGGGCGTCAGCGGGTCCGGCGCACGATCGCCCGCAACTTGGCCAGCCGCGCGGCGATGCCGGCCTCGGCTCCCCTGCTGGTGGGCCGGTAGTAGTCGCGGCCGACGAGCGCGTCGGGCGGGTACTGCTGGGCGACGATCCCGTCCGGCGCGTCGTGCGGGTAGCGGTAGGTCTTCCCGTGGCCCAGCTTCTTCGCCCCGGCGTAGTGGGCGTCGCGCAGCCCCGGCGGCACCGGTCCGGCCCGCCCGGCCCGGACGTCGGCCACCGACTCGCCGATCGCCACCGTGATCGCGTTGGACTTGGGGGCGGTGGCGAGGTGGACGACGGCGTGCGCGAGCGGGAAGTGGCCCTCGGGCATGCCGATGAAGGCGACCGCCTCGGCCGCGGCCACCGCCGTCTGCAGCGCGGTGGGGTCGGCCATGCCGACGTCCTCGCTGGCGCTGATGACCAGCCGCCGGGCGATGAACCGGGGGTCCTCCCCCGCCTCGACCATGCGGGCCAGGTAGTGCAGCGCGGCGTCGACGTCGGAGCCGCGGATCGACTTGATCAGCGCGCTGGCCACGTCGTAGTGCTGGTCGCCCTGCCGGTCGTAGCGGACGGCGGCCTGCGCCACCGCCGTCTCCAGGGTCGGCAGGTCGACCTCGGTGGCCCCGGCCTGCAGCGCGGCGCCGGCGCCGGACTCCAGCGCGGTGAGCGCCTTGCGCCCGTCGCCACCGGCGATGCGGACCAGGTGCTCCTCGGCCTCCTCGCTCAGCGTCACCGCGCCGTCGAGGCCGCGGTCGCTGGTCAGCGCCCGGCGCAGCAGGGTGCGGACGTCGTCGTCCTCCAGCGGCTGCAGGGCGAGGACCAGGGAGCGCGACAGCAGCGGGCTGACCACGGAGAAGAAGGGGTTCTCGGTGGTCGCGGCGATGAGGCTGACGATGCGGTCCTCGACGGCGGCCAGCAGCGAGTCCTGCTGGGTCTTGGAGAACCGGTGCACCTCGTCGATGAAGAGCACGGTGCGCCGGCCGGCGTAGGTGAGCTCGCGCTTGGCGGCGGTGATGACCGCGCGGACCTCCTTGACGCCGGAGTCGAGCGCGGACAGCTGCACGAACTGGCGCTTGGTGGCCAGCGAGATGACGTGGGCGAGGGTGGTCTTGCCGGTGCCGGGCGGGCCGTAGAGGACCAGTGACATGGGCTCGTCGGCCTCGACCAGCCTCCGCAGCGGGGACCGGGGCCCGAGCAGGTGCTGCTGGCCCACCACCTCGTCGAGCGAGCGCGGCCGCATGCGCACGGCCAGCGGCGCCCCGGGGTCGACCGCGGGCGCGCCGTCCTCGTCCGGCGCGGGGTCGAACAGCGACGTCACGGTTCCTGACGCTACCCGCGGGGCACGACGCTTCCCGTGCAGCAGCGACGCATCGGGGACGTGACCGTCAGCGCCATCGGGCTGGGGGCGATGCCCCTGTCGACCAAGGAGGACCGGCCGTCGCCGTCCGACGCCGAGGCCGTGGTGCACGCGGCGCTCGACGCGGGCGTGACGCTGATCGACACCGCCGACGCCTACTCCCGGGACGAGGCGGAGTTCGGGCACAACGAGTCGCTGGTCGCCGCCGCGCTGCGCTCGTACGGCGGGTCGGCCGGCGACGTGCTGGTGGCGACGAAGGGCGGGCACACCCGCCGCGGGCGCGACTGGGAGCTCGACGGGACGCCGTCTCACCTGCGGCGGGCGTGCGAGGCGTCGCTGCGCCGGCTCGGGGTCGAGGCGATCGGGCTCTACCAGTTCCACCGGCCGGACCCGGCGACGCCGTGGGAGGAGTCGATGGGCGGCCTGCGGGCGCTGGTCGACGACGGCCTGGTGCGGATGGTCGGCATCTCCAACGCCGACGTGGCGCAGATCGACTCGGCGCGCGAGATCTGCGGGGACGCGCTGGTGAGCGTGCAGAACCAGTTCTCGCCCGGCTACCGCTCGTCGCACGGCGAGCTGGAGCACTGCGCGGCGCACGGGCTGGCGTTCCTGCCCTGGAGCCCGTTCGGCGGGGTCTCGGCGGCCGGGTCGCTGGACGCCGCGGCACCCGCCTTCGCCGAGGTGGCCGAGGAGCTCGGGGTGTCGGTGTACCGCGTGACGCTGGCCTGGCACCTGGCGCAGGCCGACGTCGTGGTCCCCATCCCCGGCGCCTCGCGGGTGTCGTCGATCGAGGACTCCGCCGCCGCGGCCGACCTCGAGCTCTCGGCGCCCCACCTCGCCCGCCTGAACGGCAGTTGATCATCGGCAGGTGGCTGCCCCTTCCGGCGTGTCGGTCAGCCACCTGCCGATGATCAACGCGGGTCCACAGCCGGCGGCCTCGTCCACAGATGCCGCCGGCGGCGACCGTCGGCTCTCCGGGCGACCGAGGCTCCCGGGCCATGGACCCGCCCCCCGCGTACACGGCCGCCTCGGCCCGCGCCGCCGGCCTCACCCGGGGTCGGCTGCGCGGATCGGCGTACCTGCGTCTGAGCCACGACCTCGTCGTCCGCCTCGACGACGCGATCGACCTGCGGGAGCGGCTCGCGCTGCTCGCGACGGCACTCCCCCCGGACGCCGCGTACAGCCACCTGACCGCGGCTGCGCTGCTCGGTTCGCACGTCGACGCTCCTCCCCGACCGCACATCGCCCTGACACCGCGCCGGGTGCTCCCCCAGCGCGCCGACCTGGTGGTCCACGGACGGCTGCTCGACCCCTGCGACGTGGTGGAGCACCAGGGCCTGCGGGTCACCTCCGGACCGCAGACGTTCCTCGACCTGGCGCACCCCCTGCCGCCCGCGGAGCTGGTCGCAGTCGGTGACGCCCTGCTGCGGGCGGGACACCTCACCCCGGAGTCGCTCGCGCAGCGGCTCGCCCGAGCCGACCGGGTGCGCGGTGTGGTGCGCGCCCGGGCCTGCGCCCCGCTGCTGTCGGCGGAGGCGATGTCCCGGCCGGAGAGCCTGATGCGGTACTGGCTGCTGGCGAGCGACCTGCCGGACCCTCAGGTGCAGCTCCCCGTCCGGGACCGGTCGGGCCGCGTCGTCGCGCACGCGGATCTCGGCTACGAGGAGTGGAAGGTCGCGCTCGAGTACGAGGGGCGGCAGCACGCCGAGGCCGAGCAGTTCGGGCGGGACGTCGAGCGCTACTCCCTCATGGCGGCCGACGGCTGGCTGGTCCTGCGGTTCGCGAAGCGCCACCTCAACAGGGGGACGGTCCTCGAGCGCACCCGCCGGGCGCTGCTGAGCCGCGGCTGGCGCCCCTAGGCTTCGTTGATCATCGGCGGGTGGCTGGGCGACACGCCGGTGGGGGCAGCCACCTGCCGATGATCACGGAGAAGGAAAGCGAGGGAGGTGCCGGCCACGACGGCGACCGCCCAGGGCAGGAGGTCGCGGGCGGCGGGCGAGGCGGCCAGGCCGAACACCTGCCAGGCGGCCGCCAGCGAGTCGGGCAGCGTGCCGGGGAGGCCGGATCCCGGGCGCAGCAGCTGCTCCAGGTAGCCGGCCGCGGTGAGGGAGGGCGCGACGAACCAGGCGAGGAGCACGACCACCGGCCACCACGCCAGCCGCACCGCCGGCCGGGCCCCCGCGGCCACCAGGGCCAGCACCAGCACCGCCGCCCCCGCCCACGTCGACACGCGGCCGACGAGCTCCACCCCGGCGTAGGACCGCGAGGTGTCGACGAACGGCACCAGCGCCGACGACAGCCAGGACGGCGTCGCGCCCGCCAGCACGCCCAGCGCCCCGGCCAGGCCCGGCCGCCCGATCGCCGCCGCGGACCCGATCGCCCACCCGCCCAGCGACACCACGACCACGATCGCGCACAGCGCCGTGACGACGAGCGGGTCGGCGGCGAACGCGTCCGGCCCCTCACCGCGGAGGGCGGCAGCCGACGGCACCAGCGCGGCGACCAGGCCCAGCACGAGACCGGCGCACGTGGCGAGCACGCCGCGCGGGCGCCGGGTGGCCACCAGGCACAGCAGCCCGGCGGCGAGCCCGCCCACCAGCGCCCCCGTCACCAGCGCGCCCAGCGTCGACGCCGACAGCGGCAGTGCCAGCCGCGGGCCCACCGGCACCGCCCGCAGGCCGCCGAGGAGCCAGAACAGGTAGCCGCCGGCCCACCACACGACGGCCGCCATCGGCACGAGCGCCCACGCGGGCACCCGCCGCGCCGGTGCGCTCAGGCCCACGGATCGCCCGTCGCGCGCAGCACCGGCGACCGCGTCGTCCCCAGGCGCTCGAGCAGGTCCGCCGCCGTCGACGCGCCGCCGTGCCGGGCCAGCGACGCCTGCACGCGCTGGGCCGCGGCCGCGAACGACGGCTCCGCCAGCACCCGCGCGACCGCCGCCCGCACCGCGGCCGGCGACGGCCGGCCGGTGCGCAGGTCCACCCCGGCACCCGCCGCGGCCACGCGGCGGGCGATCTCCGGCTTGTCCAGCGTCGCACCGGCCACCACCAGCGGGACCCCCGCGCCGAGGGCCGCCAGCACCCCGCCCCACCCGCCGTTGGTGACCACCACCGCCGTCCGGGGCAGCAGCCGGTCGTAGGGCAGGAACGCGGCCTGGTGCGCGTTCGCCGGCACCCGGTCCCGCGGCAGGGCCGCTCCCCCGGTCGCGGCGGCCACGGTGACGTCGAGGTCCGCGAGCCCGGCCAGGGCCGGCAGCAGCAGGTCGGCCGGGTCGACGTCGTACGTGCCCTGGGTGACGTGCACGACCGCCCGGTCGCCGTCGAGCGCGGGCCACCAGGGAGGCAGCGGCCGACCGGCCGGTGGCGGGGCCAGCTGCCCGACGAAGTGCACCTGCTGCGGCAGGTCGCTGCGCGGGTACTCCAGCTCCGGGACGCCGTGGGCCAGCACCAGGTGCGGCGAGTAGAACGCCTCCAGCGCCCCGGCCGGCGACGGTGGCAGTCCGACCTCGGCCCGCACCTCGGCGGCCACGGCGTCCAGCCGACGGCCGAGCAGCAGGTACGACACCCGGCGCAGCGCGGCGTCGCGGAGGCGCCCGGCCGGCCCCCGCAACGGCGGGAGCGCCAGCCCGAACGGCGGCAGGTCGCGGCTGGGCAGGGCGAGCGGCACGAGGGCGACCGATGCCCACGGCGTGCCGCTCTTCTCACCCGCCAACGCCGAGCCGCCGGCGAGCTGGTCGGAGACCAGGAGGTCGAACGGACCCGCCGCCAGGATGTCGCGGGCCTGCCCGGCGGCGGTGCGCAGGAAGACGTGCTCGACGTTCGCCGTCACCGCCCGCAGCCCGCGGCCGTGGGTGACCTCGGGGAAGGTCGCCGCCAGGTCGGACTCCTCGAAGTCCGGCGCCTGCTCCCACGGCAGCCAGACCGCGCCGACGTCGGCGAACCGACCGCCGTACTTGCGGCCGGTGTAGGCCACCACCTCGTGACCGCGCCGGACCAGCTCGGCGGCGACGGCGGCCATCGGCTGGACGTGACCGGCGAACGGCATCGCCGCGACGAGCACGCGCACAGGGCCTCCCAGGAATGCGGAACGCCCCGGGACCCTAGCGGCCGAGGACCGCCTTCAGGGCCGCCAGCACCAGCGCCACGGTGTCCGGCCGCGCGTTGTGCCCCATGAGGCCGATCCGCCAGACCGTCGCCGCGTACGCCCCGACGCCGCCACCGATCTCGAGGTCGTAGCGCTCGAGCAGCTCCTTGCGCACGGCCGCGGAGTCGACGCCGTCGGGCACCTTCACCGTCGTCAGCTCGGGCAGCCGGTGCCCCTCGGCGGCGAACAGCTCGAGGCCCAGGTCCCGCAGGCCCTCGGCGAGCAGCCGGCCGGCCTCCTCGTGCCGGGCGTGGACGGCGTCGAGGCCCTCCTCGAGGATCCGGCCCAGCGCCGCGTGCAGCGAGACGACCATGCCGGTCGGCGCCGTGTGGTGGTAGGTCCGCCCGCCGCTGCCGGCCGCCTCACCGGCGTAGCCGCCGAGCATGCCGAGGTCGAGGTACCAGCTCTGCGGCTTCTCGATCCGCCGCTCCCACGCGCGGTCGCCGATCGTGAACGGCGCCAGCCCCGGGGCCACACCGAGGCACTTCTGCGACCCCGAGTAGGCGAGGTCGACGCCCCACTCGTCGAGCTGCACGGGGATGCCGCCCAGCGAGGTCACGCAGTCGGCGAGCAGCAGCGCGTCGCCCTTGCCCTCCGCCAGCGGCACGAGGTCGGAGCGGACCCCGGTCGAGGTCTCGGCGTGGACGGCGGCGATGACCTTCGGCGACGGGTGCGCCGCCAGCACCCGCTCGGCGTCGACCGGCCGACCCCACTCGTGCTCGACGGCGACCACCTCGGCGCCGCAGCGCGAGGCGACGTCGACCATCCGCTGCCCGAACAGGCCGTTGACCGCGACCACGACGACGTCGTCGGGGCCCACGGTGTTGACGAAGGCGGCCTCCATGCCGGACGAGCCGGTGGCCGAGAGCGGCAGGGTGCGCCGGTTCGCCGTCCCGAACACCGTGCGCAGCCGCTCGGACGTCTCGTCCAGGATCCCGAGGAACAGCGGGTCCAGGTGCCCCAGCAACGGGTAGCCGAGCGCGGCCACCGCCTCCGGGTACGGGTTGGACGGGCCGGGTCCGAGCAGGGTGCGGGCACGCAGCGGCATGCCCGCACCCTACGGGCGGCTAGTGGATCGGGTTGGTCGGGCCGGGGGCGCCCGGCTCGCCGGGCAGCGGCGGCTCCTCCGGCTTCGCGTCGATGCCGGCCTCCTTGCGCTGCGCCTCGGTGATCGGCGTCGGCGCGCCGGTCAGCGGGTCGTAGCCGGCGCCGGTCTTCGGGAACGAGATGACCTCGCGGATCGAGTCGACGCCGGCCAGCAGCGCGGTCAGCCGGTCCCACCCGAGCGCGGCGCCGGCGTGCGGCGGCGGGCCGTAGGAGAAGGCCTCGAGGAAGAAGCCGAACCGCTCCCGCGCCTCCTCCCGCGACATGCCCAGCGTCTCGAACACCCGCTCCTGCAGCTCGGCGTCGTGGATGCGGACCGAGCCGCTGGCCAGCTCGTTGCCGTTGACCACCAGGTCGTAGGCGTCGGAGAGCGCGTTGCCCTTGTCCTCGGCGAACCGGTCCCGCCACTCCGGCGTGGGCGAGGTGAACGGGTGGTGCATGAAGGTCCAGTCGCCGTCCTCGGTCTGCTCGAACATCGGGAAGTCGACGACGAACAGGAACGACCACGTGCCGGGCTCGATCAGCTCGAGCCGCTTGGCGATCTCGTTGCGCGCGGCGCCGAGCAGCTCCTGCGACGAGCGGCGCTGGCCGGCGGCGAAGAACACGCAGTCACCGGGCTTCGCGCCGACCGCCTCGACCAGCCCGTCGCGCTCGGCGTCGGAGATGTTCTTGGCCACCGGCCCGCCGAGCGTGCCGTTCTCGGCCACGGTGACGTAGGCCAGGCCGCGCGCGCCGCGGGACTTCGCCCAGTCCTGCCACGCGTCGAACGCGCGGCGCGGCTGCGAGCCGCCGCCGGGCATGACGACCGCGCCCACGTACGGCGCCTGGAACACGCGGAACGGGGTGCCGGCGAAGTAGTCGGTCAGCTCGGTGAGCTCCACGCCGAAGCGCAGGTCGGGCTTGTCCGAGCCGAAGCGGTCCATCGCCTCGCGGTAGGTCATCCGCGGGATCTCGGGCACGTCGTAGCCGGCGAGCTCCCGCCACAGCGCCCGGACGACGTCCTCGACGACCGCCAGGACGTCGTCGCGCTCGACGAAGCTCATCTCGAAGTCCAGCTGGGTGAACTCCGGCTGGCGGTCGGCGCGGAAGTCCTCGTCGCGGAAGCAGCGGGCGATCTGGTAGTACCGCTCGAGCCCGCCGATCATCAGCAGCTGCTTGAACAGCTGCGGCGACTGCGGCAGCGCGTACCACTTGCCCGGCTGCAGCCGCACCGGGACGACGAAGTCGCGCGCGCCCTCGGGGGTCGACCGGGTGAGGTTGGGCGTCTCCACCTCGACGAACCCGTGCTGCGCCATGACGCCGCGGGCCACCCGGTTGACCTCGCTGCGCAGCCGCAGCGTGCGCGCCGGGCCCTGCCGGCGCAGGTCGAGGTACCGGTAGCGGTACCGGACGTCGTCGCTGGCCGCCTGGTCGGTCTCGATCGGGAACGGCAGCGGCGCGGCCGCCGACAGCACCCGCAGCCGGCTGGTGACCACCTCGATCTCGCCGGTGGGCAGCTCGGGGTTCTCGTTGCCCTCCGGACGGCGGCGGACCTCCCCGGTCACCAGCACGCAGTACTCGTTGCGGAGGGCGTGGGCCTCCTCCTCGCGGACGACGACCTGCACGTACCCGGAGGCGTCGCGGAGGTCGACGAAGACGACGCCGCCGTGGTCGCGGCGGCGGGCGACCCAGCCGGCGAGGGTGACGGTGGTGCTGGCGTCGGAGGCGCGCAGCGTTCCGGCGTCGTGGGTGCGGAGCACGTCAAAGGGCCTTTCGAGGGAGTGGGGCTACCAGCGGTCGTGCACGTGGGCGCGGATGCGCTCGTCGTACACCCGCTCCAGGTCGGCCAGCTGGCCGTCGGTCAGGGGCGGGAGATCCGCGGCGGCGATGTTCCCACGGACCTGCTCGACGGTGCGCGCACCCGGGATGACGGTGGTGACGCCGGGCTGGTCGATGACCCAGCGCAGCGCGAACGCCGCGGTCGGCGCGTCACCGGCGATCTCGCGCACCTCGCGGGCCGCCTGCACCCCCACCTCGTACGGCACGCCGGAGAAGGTCTCGCCGACGTCGAACGCCTCGCCGTGCCGGTTGAAGTTCCGGTGGTCGTCGGGCGCGAACTCGGTCGACTCGTCGTACTTGCCGGTCAGCAGGCCGCTGGCCAGCGGCACCCGGGCGAGGATGCCGACCTGCGCCTCGGCCGCCGCCGGCAGCAGCTCCTCCAGCGGCTTGCGCCGGAAGATGTTGAGGATCACCAGGATCGTCTGCACGCCCGGGTGCTGCAGCGCGGTCAGCCCCTCCGCCACGGTCTCGACCGACACCCCGTAGGCGGCGATGGCGCCGTCGGCGACGAGCGAGTCGAGCGCGTCGTAGACCCGCTGGTCCGAGTACACCGCCGGAGGCGGGCAGTGCAGCTGCACCAGGTCGAGGCTGTCGACGCCGAGGTTGCGCCGCGACCGGTCGATCCAGGCGCGCAGGTTCTCGGGCGTGTACTGCTCGGCGGTGAACGGGTCGGCGCGGCGGCCGGCCTTGGTGGCGACGAAGGGGCGGTCGGACCGGGCCACCAGCGCCTGCCGGATGCGCACCTCCGACCGGCCGTCGCCGTAGACGTCGGCGGTGTCGAGGAGGGTCACCCCGCCGTCGAGGGCGGCGTCGAGGACGTCGGCGGCGGTGTCGTCGTCGACGTCCCCCCAGTCACCGCCGAGCTGCCAGGTGCCCAGGCCGATGACGCTCGCGTCGGCCCCCGTCCGGCCGAGCGGCCGCTGCTCCATCGTCACTCCCCCACCGTGTCACGAAGCCGCTCGAACAGCTCCCCGACCGGGACGGCGACCTGCTCCCCCGACCGCAGGTCGCGCAGCTGGCCGACGCCCTCGGCGAGGTCGCGGTCGCCGATGACGACGGCGTGCGAGGCGCCCGAGCGGTCGGCGGCCTTCATCGCGCCCTTGAGGCCGCGGTCGCCGTAGACGGTGTCGGCCGGGATCCCGGCCGCCCGCAGCTGCCCGACCAGCCGCACCGCGAGCCGCTTGGCCTCGGCGCCCAGCGGGACGACGAAGGCCTGCACGCCGGTGGACGCGACGACGTCCAGCCCCTCGGCCTGCACCGCCAGCAGCGTCCGGTCCACACCGACGGCGTAGCCGATGCCTGACACATCCGGGCCACCGAGCGCCGCCGACAGCCCGTCGTAGCGGCCGCCGCCGCCGATCGCCGACTGCGCGCCGAGCCCGGAGTGGACGAACTCGAACGTCGTCTTCGTGTAGTAGTCCAGGCCGCGGACCAGCTTCGGCGCCTCGGTCCAGGTCACCCCGAGGTCGGTCAGGTGCTGGCGGACGGCGTCGTAGTGCGCCCGGGTGGTGTCCGAGAGGTGGTCGACCATCAGCGGGGCGTCGTCGAGCTGGGCCTGCACCTCGGGCCGCTTGTCGTCGAGCACCCGCAGCGGGTTGATCTCGGCCCGGCGGCGGGTCTCCTCGTCGAGGTCGAGCTTCTCCAGGTAGGCGACCAGCTTCTCGCGGTACCGGGGCCGGTCGCCGCCGTCGCCCAGCGAGGTCAGCAGCAGCTCGAAGTCGGTGAGCCCGAGGTCCCGGAAGCCCTGCACGCCCAGCGCGACCACCTCGGCGTCGAGGGCCGGGTCGTCGATGCCGAGGGCCTCCATGTCGACCTGGGTGAAGTGCCGGTACCGGCCGGCCTGCGGCCGCTCGTAGCGGAAGGCGGAGCCGACGGTCCACAGCTTCACCGGCAGCGGGCCGGTGTGCAGCCGGTGCTCGATGAAGGCCCGCATCAGCCCGGCGGTGAGCTCGGGGCGCAGGGTCAGCGACCGGCCGCCCCGGTCCTCGAACGTGTACATCTCCTTGGTCACGACGTCGGTGGACTCCCCGACGCCGCGGGAGAACACGGCGGTCTCCTCGAACACCGGCGTCTCGACGTAGCCGTACCCGGCGCGCCGCAGCGGGGCGGTCAGGGTCTCGCGGACGGCGAGGAACCGCTCGGACTCCGGCGGCAGGACGTCGAACGTGCCCTTGGGCGCGCGCAGGTCGGTCACAGCCCCCGCCCCTTCGGCGCCGCGCCCTGGCCCGCGGCCGCCTCGGCCAGGTAGGGGTTGGTCGCCCGCTCGCGGCCGACCGTGGTCGCCGGCCCGTGCCCGGGGAGCACCACGGTGGCGTCGTCCAGGGGCAGGACGACGTCGCGCAGCGAGCGCAGCATGTCCTCCCACGAGCCGCCGGGCAGGTCCACCCGCCCGACCGAGCCGGCGAACAGCACGTCGCCGGCGAGCAGGCCCGGCGCGTCCCCCAGGTCGAGGGAGAAGACCACCGACCCGCGGGTGTGCCCGGGCGCGTGCCGCACCGTGAGCCGGACGCCGGCCAGGTCGAGGACGGCGCCGTCGTCGAGCGGGCGCACCTCCGACGGGTCGGGCAGCCGCAGCCCGGTGAGCAGCGGCGCCAGCGCGGGGCCGTGCCAGCGCGCGGGGTCGCTGAGCATGCCGCCGTCCTCGGGGTGCAGGTAGGCCGGGATGTCGTATCCCTCGCACACCGGCAGGACGGAGAAGGTGTGGTCGAGGTGGCCGTGGGTGAGCACGACGGCGACGGGCTTGAGGCCGTCGGCGCGCAGCATCTCCGCGAGCGGTGCGACGGCGTCCATGCCGGGGTCGACGACGACGCACTCCTGCCCCGGGCCGGGGGCCACGGCGTAGCAGTTCGTGCCGAACGCGCCGGCGGGGAACGAGCGGATGAGCACCCGTGCAGGTTACGCGGCGGTGATCACGGCGCCCCGGCGCGCCGGACGTGCCAGGGACCGCTCAGGAACGGGACCTAGACTGGCCCGTCGAGCGGCGGGAGCAGACCCCGCCCCGGGTGGCACAGCTACACCCCGTGCCGCCCGCGGCCACCCCGCCCACGAGCAGACCCTCCGAGGAGTTCGACCGTGCCGACCAACAAGCAGCGGCGGCAGGCCGCCCAGCGGCGGCTGCAGCGCCAGATCGAGCGTCGCGCCGAGCTGGCCCGCAAGCGCCGGCGGAACCTGCTGATCCTCACCGCCGTGCTGGCGGTGATCGTCGTCGGGGGCGCCGCCTGGCTGATCGCCGGCGTCGGCGGCGGGGACGACGACACCGCCAACGCCGGCGAGACGACGACGGCGGCCGAGCCGACCGTCGACGGCAGCGACGGCACGTGCGACTTCACCGAGGACGGCACCGGCACGGTCGGCGCGCCGGCGGCGGAGGTGCCCACCTCCGGGCTGGTCGACCTGACCATGACCACCAACTTCGGGCCGTTGGTGCTCACGCTGGACCAGGCCAAGGCGCCGTGCGCCTCGGCCAGCTTCGTCCACCTGGCGCAGCAGAAGTTCTTCGACGGCACCCCCTGCCACCGCGAGACCGACTCCGAGGGCCTCAAGGTGCTGCAGTGCGGCGACCCGACCGGCACCGGCACGGGCGGCCCCGGCTACTCGTTCCCGACGCAGGTCACCGGCGCCGAGACCTACCCGCGCGGCACGCTGGCGATGGCCAACTCCGGCCAGGGCTTCGACCAGAGCCAGTTCTTCCTCGTCTACGGCGACAGCCAGCTGCCGCCGAACTACACGGTCGTCGGCACCATCGACGAGGCCGGACTCGCCGTCCTCGACACCATCGCGGCCAACGGCAACGACGGCTCCAACGGCGCGGGCGACGGCGCCCCCACGCAGCCGGTGACCATCCAGACGATGACGGTCGGCTGAGTGCGCGCCCGCACCGCCCTCGGCGTCGCCGCGCTCCTGCTCGCCGGCCTGACCGGCTGCTCCGACACCGTCGTCGGGTCGGCGAGCCCGAGCGGGTCGGGCGGACCTCCCGGGTCCTCGACGGCCGAGAGCTCCGGCGGGTCCGGCACGGTGTCCTGCGAGTGGACACCGGACCGCGGCCCCAGCGCCGTCGACGCCGACGAGCCGGGGAGCACCGTGCCGGCCGAGGGCACCGCCGACCTGCTGGTGACGACCGGCCAGGGCGACCTCACCCTGACCCTCGACCGGGCGGGCGCCCCCTGCGCCGCCGCGGCCCTGGTCGCGCTGGCCGAGCAGGGCTTCTTCGACGGGTCGCCGTGCCACCGGGAGACCGACTCGCCGGGGCTGCAGGTGCTGCAGTGCGGCGACCCCACCGGCACCGGCACCGGCGGGCCGACCTGGGCCTACCCCACCGACGTCGACGGGAGCGAGAGCTACCCGCGGGGCACCGTGGCCATGGCCAACGCGGCCGACGGCTTCGACGGCAGCCAGTTCTTCCTCGTCTGGGGCGAGGCGCGGCTGTCGCCGGACTACACCGTCGTCGGCACCGTGGACGACGCGGGGCTCGAGGTGCTCGACGAGATCGCGGCCAACGGCAACGACGGCTCCAACGGCCCCGGCGACGGCGCCCCGAACGAGCCCGTCACGATCAGCACCATGACCGTGCGCTGACCAGGTCCCGACGAGCGGGGGCCGGAGGCCTCCGCGAGGAGCGGACGAAGCGGCTCAGCGGAGGTCGGGGACGGCCGCTGGCCGCGGTGTCGGCCGGTAGGCCGACGAAGTGTCAGGCGGTGACGCGCTCGACGTCGAAGACGCCCTCGACGTTGCGCACCGTCTGCAGGACGGCGCCGAGGTGGGCCGGGTCGGCCAGCTCGAAGGTGAACCGGCTGATGGCCACCCGGTCGCGACTGGTCTGCACCGACGCCGAGAGGATGTTCACCCGCTCGTCGGCCAGCGCCTTGGTGACGTCGGAGAGCAGCCGGTGCCGGTCGAGCGCCTCGACCTGGATCGACACGAGGAACACCGAGCCGGGCGCGCTGGCCCACTCGACCTCGACCAGCCGCTCGGGCTTGCGCTGCAGGTCCTCGGCGTTGGTGCAGTCGGTGCGGTGCACGCTCACCCCGCCGCCGCGGGTGACGAAGCCCAGGATCTCGTCGCCGGGCACGGGGGTGCAGCACTTGGCGAGCTTGGCCCAGACGTCGGTCATGCCGTGCACGATCACGCCCGGGTCGCCGCTGGCGGGGCGCCGGGTCAGCGGGCGGCGGGTGGGGATCGCCGTCTCGGCGATGTCCTCGACCGCGCCCTCGGTGCCACCGAGCGCGACCATGAGCTTCTCGACGATCGACGACGCCGAGACCTGGTTCTCCCCCACCGCGGCGTAGAGCGCGGTGACGTCGGCGAAGTGCAGGTCCTTGGCCAGGGTCGACAGCGCCTCACCGCCGAGCAGCCGCTGCAGCGGCAGGCCGGCCTTGCGCATGGCGCGGGTCAGGGCCTCCTTGCCGGCCTCGACGGCGTCCTCGCGGCGCTCCTTGGTGAACCACTGGCGGATCTTGGTCCGCGCGCGGGAGGAACCGACGAAGGACAGCCAGTCCTGCGACGGGCCGGCCGTGGGCGAGCGGGAGGTGAAGATCTCGACGACGTCGCCGTTGGACAGCTTGCTCTCCAGCGACACCAGCGCGCCGTTGACCCGGGCGCCGATGCAGCGGTGCCCGACCTCGGTGTGCACGGCGTAGGCGAAGTCGACCGGCGTCGAGCCGCCGGGCAGGCTCATCACGTCGCCCTTGGGCGTGAAGACGAAGACTTCCTGCGGGCCGAGGTCGTAGCGCAGCGTCTCGAGGAACTCGCCGGGCTCCTGCGCCTCCCGCTGCCAGTCGAGCAGCTGGCGCAGCCACAGCATGTCGTCGGGCGACCCGGGCTTGGTGGCGCCGAACTCGCCGGGGGCCGGCTTGCCGGCGGCCTTGGCCTTCTCCTTGTACTTCCAGTGCGCGGCGATGCCGTACTCGGCGGTGCGGTGCATGTCGTGCGTGCGGATCTGCAGCTCGACCGGCTTGCCCTGCGGGCCGATCACCGTCGTGTGCAGCGACTGGTACATGTTGAACTTCGGCATCGCGATGAAGTCCTTGAACCGGCCCGGTACCGGCTGCCAGTGCGCGTGCATGATGCCCAGCGCGGCGTAGCAGTCGCGCACCGAGTCGACCAGGATCCGGATGCCGACCAGGTCCCAGATGTCGGTGAAGTCGCGGCCGCGGACGATCATCTTCTGGTAGATCGAGTAGTAGTGCTTGGGCCGGCCGGTGACGACCGCCTCGATCTTGGCCGAGCTCAGCTGCTCGTGGACCGCGGAGGTGACCTCCGCCAGGTAGGTGTCGCGGGACGGCGCCCGCTCGGCCACCAGCCGCACGATCTCGTCGTAGCGCTTCGGGTAGAGCGTGGCGAACGCGAGGTCCTCCAGCTCCCACTTGATCGTGTTCATGCCCAGCCGGTGGGCCAGCGGGGCGAGCACCTCGAGGGTCTCGCGCGCCTTCTTCTCCTGCTTCTCCGGCGGGAGGAACCGCAGGGTGCGCATGTTGTGCAGCCGGTCGGCGAGCTTGATGACCAGCACCCGCGGGTCGCGGGCCATCGCGACGATCATCTTGCGGATCGTCTCGGCCTGGGCGGCGTCACCGAGCTTGACCTTGTCGATCTTCGTGACGCCGTCGACGAGGTGCGCGACCTCCGGGCCGAAGTCGGCGGTGATCGACTCGAGGGTGGCGCCGGTGTCCTCGACGGTGTCGTGCAGCAGCGCGGCGACCAGCGTGGTGGTGTCCATGCCGAGGCCGGCGAGGATCGTCGCCACGGCCAGCGGGTGGGTGATGTACGGGTCGCCGCTCTTGCGCCGCTGCTCGGCGTGCGCGGCCTCGGCGACGTCGTAGGCCCGCTGCAGCAGCGCCAGGTCGGCCTTGGGGTGGCTCTGCCGGTGCAGCGCGGCCAGCGGCTCCAGCACCGGGCGGACCAGCCCGCTGCGCTGGCCGGCCACGATCCGACGGGCCAGCCGGTCGCGCACGCGCCGGCGGGGTACCTCGCCGTCGGCACGGGGCTCGGTCGCGACGTCGTCGGGCCGGCGGACGGCGGGACGGTCGGGCAGCGGGGTCCGCTGGACGGGGGCGCCCGCTGCCGCGGCGGTGTCGTCCTTCCCCGTCGGGGTGGCCGCCCCGGCCCGTGCGGGAGCCGCGTCTGCGGCTGCATCGGGCGCCACGGCGACTCCTGCGGGTTCGAGGAGGAGGGGACCCTCCCCATGCTAGCCGGGCGACACGCCGGAGGCGCCGCTGCGGGCAGCGGGTCCCCCTCCTAGGTGGTCCAGAGGGAATGGACGGCGTGCGGGGCGATCCGCTCACGGCCTCCGAGGGCGGCGAGCTCGATGACGACGGAAACCGCGGTCACCACCCCGCCCAGCTGCTCCAGCAGCGCGATGGCCGCCCCGAGCGTCCCGCCGGTGGCCAGGACGTCGTCGACGAGCAGGACGCGCTGCCCCGGTGTGATCGCGTCGGTGTGCAGCTCGAGCGTCGCGGTGCCGTACTCCAGGTCGTAGTCGGCGGCCACCCGCTCGCGCGGCAGCTTGCCGGCCTTGCGGATCGGCACGACGCCGACGCCGGCGTCGAGCGCCACCGCCGCGGCGAGCAGGAAGCCCCGGGCCTCGACGCCGGCCACCACGTCGAAGCCGGGGTCGCCGGGGTCGGCACCGACGGCGGCGGCCGCCCGGGGGTCGGCCAGCGCCGGGGTGGCGAGGCCGTCGACCATGCGGCGGAACGCCACCGGGTCGGCGAACACCGGCGTCAGGTCGCGGAAGACGACGCCCGGGCTCGGGAAGTCCGGGACGTCGACGGCCAGCCCGGCGATGAGGACGTCGAGCGGTTCCCCACCGGCCGGGGCGGCGTCCACCGCTCCCGCGCTCACCGGCGCTTCTTGGCGCCGGCCCTGCGGTTCCCCGGCCGCTGCGGACGGGCGCCCGGCCGCGGCGCGGCGGTGGCGCCGCTGCCCGGGTCGGGGCGCACCGACGACGGCGACTCGACGACGACGTCGGCCTCCACCCGCTCCGGCAGCGCCTCGTCCCGCTCGGCGACGGCGACCGACGAGCGCCGCGCCTCGGCCCGAGCCGCCCCGCCGGCCCGGCGGGCGCTGGCCACCTGTCCCCTGCCGCCGGCCGCGCGCGCCTCGGCCTGCCGGGCCGCGGCCGAGCGCCGGGCGAGCACCCGCTTGCGCAGCGCCTGCACCTCCGGCTCGCGCGCCTTGAGGTCGGCGGCGATCGGCGTGGCCAGGAAGATCGAGGAGTAGGCACCGGCGGCCAGACCCACGAAGAGCACCAGCGCGAGGTCCTTGAGCGTGCCGACGCCCAGCAGGCCGGCGCCGACGAACAGCAGGCCGGCGACCGGCAGCAGCGCGATCACCGAGGTGTTGATCGAGCGCATGAGGGTCTGGTTGACCGCGAGGTTGGCCGCCTCGCCCCACGTCATGCGGGCGCTCTGCGCCAGCCCCTTGGTGTTCTCGTCGACCTTGTCGAAGACGACGACGGTGTCGTACAGCGAGAAGCCGAGGATGGTCAGCAGGCCGATCACCGTCGACGGGGTGACCTCGAACCCGATGAGCGCGTACACGCCGGCGGTGACCACCAGGTCGTGCAGCAGCGCCACGATCGCGGCGATCGCCAGCTTCGGCTGGAAGCGGACGGCGAGGAACAGCACGACCGCGACGAGGAACACCGCCAGCGCGATGAGCGCCTGCTGGGTGATGTCCTGGCCCCAGGCGGCGCTGACCGACTGCGGGCTGACCTCGCCGGGTGAGACCCCGGCGGCGTCGGCCACCGCGTCGACGACCGCGCTCTCCTCGTCGTTGGTCAGCTGGCCGGTGCGCAGCAGGATCTCGTTGCCGCCCACGACCTGGGCGCTGGCCACCTCGGCGCCGGTGTCCTCGGCGGCGGTCTGCACGGCCTCGAGCTGCTCCGCGGAGGCGGGCACCCGGAAGCTGTTGCCGCCGGCGAACTCGATGCCGAAGTTGAAGCCGCGGAAGACCATCGCGGCGATGCAGACCAGCACCACCACGGCGGTGATCTGGTAGATCAGCTTGCTCTTGCCGACGACGTCGAGACCGGCCTCGCCGTTGTAGAGGCGGTGGGTCAGCGACGCCCGGCGGGCCGGGCGCCGGCGCCGGCCGCCGTCCTCCTCGTGCGGCAGACCCGCCTCGTCGAGGGCCTCGTCGTCGGCGGCACCGGCCGCGTCGTCGGCGGCCGACGACGCGTCGGCCGTCTCGTCGGCGTCGGTGCCGAGCGGCAGCTCGCGCTCCTCGACGTCCCGGTCGCGGCTCATGCCTTGCTCCTGTCCCGGGCGCCGGACCCGGCGCCCACCAGCTCCCGCTCGGCCGGCGCGGACGGCCGGGCCGCCCGCCGCGACCGGTCCACCTGGCCCAGGCCGCTGAACCGGCTGCTCCCGAACGACTTGAAGCGCGCCAGCACCGCCAGCAGCGGGTGGGTGAAGAGGAAGACGATGATCAGGTCGAGGACCGTGGAGAGGCCCAGCGTGAACGCGAAGCCCTTCACGTCGCCGATCGCCAGCACGTAGAGGATCGCGGCGGCGAGGAAGCTCACGGCGTCGGCCGAGAGGATCGTGCGCCGCGCCCGGGTCCACGCCCGCGGCACGGCCGAGCGCAGGCTGCGGCCCTCGCGGATCTCGTCCTTGAGGCGTTCGAAGTAGACGACGAACGAGTCGGCGGTGATGCCGATCGACACGATGAAGCCGGCGATGCCGGCCAGGCTCAGCGTGAAGCCGATCTCCCGGCCCAGCAGGACCAGGCTCGCGTAGACGACGACCGCGGAGAGCCCGAGGCTGGCGATCATCACCAGGCCGAGCAGGCGGTAGTAGACCAGCGCGTAGACGAAGACCAGCACGATGCCGATGCCGCCGGCGATGAACCCGGCCTGCAGCTGCTCCTCGCCCAGCTCGGTGGAGATCGACTGGGCGGTGGCCTGGGTGAAGGTCAGCGGCAGCGCGCCGTACTTGAGCTGGTTGGCCAGCTCCTCGGCGCTCTGCTGGTCGAAGTCACCGGTGATCGTCGTCTGGCCGTTGATCGCGCCCTGGATGGTGGGCGCCGACACGACCAGGCCGTCGAGGGTGAACGCGACCTGGTTGCCGACGTTGGCGGCCGTGTAGGTCGCCCAGGTGGTGCGGCCCTCGGACTGGAAGTCGAGCAGCACGACCCAGGCGCCGGTGGCCTGCTGGGTGCCGGCGCTGGCGTCGGCGATCTCGGTGCCCTCGATGATCGTGGGGCCGAGCAGGTACTTGGTGCTGCCGTCGGTGCTGCAGGTCGCCACGTAGTCGTCGGACCGGCTGATCTCGCCGGTCGGGTTGGTGGTGTCGCAGGTCAGGGTCGCGTACTCGGCGGCCGCCTCCTCCTGCGTGACCGCCGGGCGGTCGGGGTCGAGGGACGGGTCCTCGACCGCGCCGTCGGGCGACGCCGCCGCGCTGTCCGACGTGGGCGTGGCCGGCGTGCTCGAGGACGCCGCCGCGGTGCTGTCGGTGGGCGCCGCCGGGTCCGTGGCGGTGGCGCCGTCGGTGGGCGTGGCGCTGTCCGTCGTCGCCGGCGTGGCGGCGTCCTGCTGGACCACCGGGCGGAAGCGCAGCTGCGCCGTCGCGCCCAGCTCGCGGGCCTGCTCGCCGTCGTCACCCGGGACGGAGATGACGATGTTGGAGTCGCCCTCGGTGACCACCTCGGCCTCGGCGACGCCGAGGCCGTTCACCCGCTGCTCGATGATCTGGCGGGCGAGCTCCAGGTCGGCCTGGTCGGGTGCCTGGCCGTCGGGGGTGCGCGCGGTCAGCGTCACCGTCGTCCCGCCGCGCAGGTCGAGGCCCAGCTGCGGCGTGCGGGTGTCGCCGGCGAAGAAGATCAGGCTGTACATCCCGGCGATGATCACCAGGAGGGCGGCGAAGTAGCGCCGCGCCGGGAGCTGTCGGTTGGCCACGGGAGACCTCCGGGTCAGCGCGTGCCGTCGGCGCCGTTGTCGTCGGCGGGACGCTCCGGCTCGACGGTGGTGCCCGGGACCTCCCCGGCGGGCTTGCGCACCTCGAGGACGGCCTGCTGGACGAACGTGACGACGACCCCGGGTGCGATCTCGAGGTCGACGGTGGTGTCGCCCTTGCTGACCACGGTCCCGTGCAGCCCGCTGGTGGTCATCACCGGGGTACCGGGTGCGAGCGAGTCCCGCATCGCCTGCTGCTGGGCCTGCATGCGCTTGCGCTGCCGCGCGGGCAGCACGAACAGCAGGACCGCCGCCAGGGCGAGCAGGATGAGCGGGAAGTACTGCTCCAACACGAAGAGGGCCTCTCTACCGCGCAGCGTTCCGCGGTGGGTGCGCCCCCGCTGCCGGGGACGCTCGGGTACGTCCGTCTGTGGCGCCGACCCGGCGTGACCGGGCAGGACGCGCGCGGCCGCGGCCGGACGGGTTGCGCGCCAGCGCAAAGCAGTCTAGGCGTCGAACAGCGTCTCTGACGACGACCCTGGTACCTGTGGGACCCCTGGGAGGGAGCCCAGGATCCCGCCCCCCCTCGGCACCTGGTGTCCCAGGTGCCGCCACGCCGCCTCGGTGGCCACCCGTCCGCGCGGGGTGCGGGCGAGCAGCCCCGCGCGCACGAGGAACGGCTCGCACACCTCCTCGACGGTGTGCGGCTCCTCCCCCACGGCCACGGCCAGCGTGGCCACGCCGACCGGGCCGCCGCCGAACTTGGTCACCAGCGCGTCGAGCACCTCGCGGTCCAGCCGGTCGAGCCCGAGCTCGTCGACGTCGTAGAGCGCCAGCGCGGCGCGGGCGACCTCGCGGGTGACCCGGCCGTCGGCCTTGACCTCGGCGAAGTCGCGGACCCGGCGCAGCAGCCGGTTGGCGATGCGCGGTGTGCCGCGCGAGCGCCGGGCGATCTCGGCCGACCCCTCGTCGGTGAGCTCCACGCCGAGCAGGTCGGCGCTGCGGGCGAGCACCCGCTGCAGCTCCTCCGGCTCGTAGAACTCCATCTGCCCGACGAACCCGAACCGGTCGCGCAGCGGCCCGGTGAGCAGGCCGGCGCGGGTGGTCGCCCCGACGAGCGTGAACGGGTTGATCTCCAGCGGGATCGCGGTGGCGCCGGGCCCCTTGCCGACGACGACGTCGACGCGGAAGTCCTCCATCGCCATGTAGAGCAGCTCTTCGGCGGGGCGCGCGATCCGGTGGATCTCGTCGATGAACAGCACGTCGCCCGGGCCGAGGTTGGACAGCATCGCCGCCAGGTCCCCCGAGCGCTCGATCGCCGGGCCGCTGGTGATCTTCACCGAGGTGCCGAGCTCCGAGCCGATGATCAGCGCGAGGCTGGTCTTGCCCAGCCCGGGCGGACCGGACAGCAGCACGTGGTCCGGCGGCCGGCCGCGCCGCTTGGCGCCCTCGAGGACGAGGTCGAGCTGGCGGGCCACCTTGGGCTGGCCGATGAAGTCGGCCAGCGAGTGCGGCCGCAGCGCCGACTCGACCACCCGCTCCTCGTCGCCGGCGGCCGCGGACACCGAGAAGTCCCGGCCGTAGCCGTCCGCGAGCTCGGCCGACATCGGGATGTCGAACGGGTTGCTCACGATCGGCCCAGCATCTGCAGGGCCTGCCGCAGCAGGACCGCGACCTGGATGCCGCCGTTGGCGGCCTGCTCCTCGGCGACCGGCTCGAGCGCGCTCACCGCGGAGTCGGCCTCGCGGCCGGACCAACCCAGCCCGACCAGGGCCGCCGACAGCTGGTCGCGCCACGGGGCCACGGGCGTGACCGGGGGCAGGCCCGCGGGTACCGGTCCGTCGAGCTGGGTGTCGCTGGTCGTCGCGCCGAGCCGGTCGCGCAGCTCCAGCACCAGGCGCTCGGCGCCCTTCTTGCCGATGCCGGGCACCTGCATGAGCGCCTTGAGGTCGCCCATCGACACCGCGCGGCGCACCTCCCCCGGCGGGTGGATGGCCAGCACCGCCTGGGCGAGCCGCGGGCCGACGCCGTTGGCGGTCTGCAGCAGCTCGAACAGCTGGCGCTCGTCGTCGTCGGCGAAGCCGTAGAGGGTCAGCGAGTCCTCGCGGACGACGAGGCTGGTCGACAGCCGCGCCTGCTCCCCCACCTGCAGCCGGGCGATGGTGCCCGGCGTGCACTGCACCGCCAGGCCGACCCCGCCGACCTCGACGACGGCGCCGTCCGGCGACACCGCGGCGACCCGGCCGCTCACGCTGGCGATCACCGCGACACCCCCTGCCAGCGCGGCAGCGTGCGCGGCGCCATCGACGCGCCGAGCCCGCCGGCCAGGGCCGCCGTCCGGAGCCGGTTCTGCGCCGGGCCGCGCCAGACGTGGCAGACCGCCAGCGCGAGCGCGTCGGCGGCGTCGGCGGGCTTCGGCGCCGCCGGGAGCCCGAGGACCCGGGTGACCATGAGGGTGACCTGCTCCTTGTCCGCCCGGCCGTTGCCGGAGATCGCGGCCTTGACCTCGCTGGGGGTGTGCCAGGCGACCGGCCGGTCGGCCTGCGCGGCGGCCAGCGCCGCGACCCCGGCGGCCTGCGCGGTGCCCGTCGCCGTCCCCTTGTTGTTCTGGGTGAAGACCCGCTCGATGGCCACGACGTCGGGCCGGTGCTCGCGCAGCAGCGCGGTGACCTGGGTGTGCAGCTCCAGCAGCCGCAGCTCCAGGTCGAGCTCGGCGGAGCTGCGGATCACGCCGACGCCGACCGCGCTCGGGCGGGCGCCGGGGCGGCCGTCGACGATGCCCCACCCGCACCGGGTGAGGCCGGGGTCGATGCCCAGGACCCGCATGCTGGCGCCTCCCACCGTGAGCCGAACGGGTGTTCGACCCAGGCTAACCGTCCCGCACGACGCCCCCGGCGCGCAACACGCCCGGCGGGTTCAGCCGACCTTCTCGAGGACCTCGTCGCTCACGTCGTAGTTGGCGTAGACGTTCTGCACGTCGTCGCAGTCCTCGAGGGCGTCGATGAGGCGGAACACCTTGCCGGCGCCGTCCTCGTCGAGCTCGATCGTCGTGCTGGGCACGAACCCGGCCTCGGCGGAGTCGTAGTCGATCCCGGCGTCCTGCAGCGCGGTGCGGACGGCGACCAGGTCGGTCGGCTCGCTGATCACCTCGAAGGTGTCGCCGAGGTCGCGGACCTCCTCGGCGCCGGCGTCGAGGACGGCCAGGAGCACCGAGTCCTCGTCGGTCGCGCCGCTCTCCTGCGCCTTGGGCACCACGACGACGCCCTTGCGGGAGAACAGGTAGGACACCGAGCCGGGGTCGGCCATCGAGCCGCCGTTGCGGGTCATCGCGGTGCGCACCTCGGAGGCGGCCCGGTTGCGGTTGTCGGTGAGGCACTCGATGAGGACCGCGACGCCGCCGGCGGCGTAGCCCTCGTACATGATCGTCTGCCAGTCGGCGCCGCCGCCCTCGGCGCCGGACCCGCGCTTGACCGCGCGGTCGATGTTGTCGTTGGGGACCGAGGACTTCTTCGCCTTCTGGATGGCGTCGTAGAGCGTCGGGTTGCCCGCCGGGTCACCGCCGCCGGTGCGCGCCGCGACCTCGACGTTCTTGATGAGCTTGGCGAAGAGCTTGCCGCGCTTGGCGTCGATCGCGGCCTTCTTGTGCTTCGTCGTCGCCCACTTGGAGTGGCCGCTCACGAGTCCTCCTCTGCACGCCCGGCCCCGATCTGGTCGGCCAGGTTCTGTCGCACCAGGTCCACGAACAGCGCGTGCACCCGGCGGTCCCCGGTCAGCTCGGGGTGGAAGCTGGTGGCCACCAGGTTCCCCTGGCGGACGGCGACGATCCTACCGTCGGCCGGCCCGCCCTCGACCCGGCCGAGCACCTCCACCCGCTCGCCGGCCTCCTCGACCCAGGGTGCACGGATGAACACCGCGTGCACCGGGCCGCCGGTCAGCCCCGCGACGACGACGTCGGACTCGAAGCTGTCGACCTGCCGGCCGAAGGCGTTGCGGCGCACGGTCACGTCCAGCCCGCCGATGGTCGGCTGGCCCGGCGGGGCGTCGAGGAGCCGGTCGGCCAGCAGGATCATCCCTGCGCACGAGCCGTAGACGGGCAGCCCGCCGGCCACCGCCGCGCGCAGCGGCCCGAGCAGCCCGAACCGGTCGGCCAGCTTGGCGATGGTGGTGGACTCGCCGCCCGGCAGCACCAGCCCGTCGACGGCGGCGAGCTCCTCCGGACGCCGGACCGGCACCGCCTCCGCGCCCTGGGCCCGCACCGCGGCGAGGTGCTCGCGGACGTC
The DNA here is from genome assembly GCF_054050715.1 of Blastococcus sp. SYSU D00669. Lineage (NCBI taxonomy): Bacteria > Bacillati > Actinomycetota > Actinomycetes > Geodermatophilales > Geodermatophilaceae > Blastococcus > Blastococcus sp. SYSU D00669. Next base: position 53,354 of record NZ_JBJGZV010000025.1, on the reverse strand, counting down.
GCCCTGCAGCGCCAGCACCCCGACGCGCGGGGCCCGGTCCGCCGTGATCATGGCGCCCCGACCACCGATCCGGCCGTGCGGGTGGTCACGACGCCATGATCGCGGGGAGAGACCGGTGGCGGTCACCAGCCGCGGGTGGCGTACCGCTCGGCCTCGGGCAGCGTGGTGACGTTGATGCCCACCATCGGCTCGCCCAGGCCGCGGGACACCTTGGCGATCACGTCCGGGTCGTCGAAGAACGTGGTGGCCTGCACGATCGCGGCGGCGCGCCGCGCGGGGTCGCCGGACTTGAAGATGCCCGAGCCGACGAAGACGCCCTCGGCGCCGAGCTGCATCATCATCGCCGCGTCGGCCGGGGTGGCGATGCCGCCGGCGGTGAAGAGCACGACCGGCAGCTTCCCGAGCCGGGCGACCCCGGCCACCAGCGGGTACGGCGCGCGCAGCTCCTTGGCCGCGACGTAGAGCTCGGTCTCGTCGAGCGTGCCCAGCCGGCGGATGCCCGCCCGGATCGCCCGCATGTGCCGGGTGGCCTCGACGACGTTGCCGGTGCCGGCCTCGCCCTTGGAGCGGATCATCGCCGCGCCCTCGGCGATCCGCCGCAGCGCCTCGCCCAGGTCGGTGGCGCCGCAGACGAACGGCACGGTGAACCCGTGCTTGGCGATGTGGTGCTCCTCGTCGGCGGGCGTGAGCACCTCGGACTCGTCGACGTAGTCCACGCCGAGGGCCTGCAGCACCTGCGCCTCGACGAAGTGGCCGATCCGGGCCTTGGCCATCACCGGGATCGAGACCGCGTCGATGATCCCGGCGATCATGTCGGGGTCGCTCATCCGCGCGATGCCGCCCTGGGCGCGGATGTCGGCCGGCACCCGCTCCAGCGCCATGACGGCGACGGCGCCGGCGTCCTCGGCGATCCGCGCCTGCTCGGGGGTGACGACGTCCATGATGACGCCGCCCTTGAGCTGCTCGGCCATCCCGCGCTTGACCAGGTCGGTGCCGGTCGAGGGGGTGGTGTGGGGGGTGCCCTCAGGAGCGGGCTCGTGCGTCGCCACGGGATGCTGCCTCGGATCGTCGGGGATCTTGACCTGGAGATCCTACGGCCGCTCGGTCCCCCGGTCGGCGGCCGCCGGCCCGCGCAGCTCCTCGGCCACCTCGTCGTCGATGTCGAAGAAGCGCGGCAGCGGGCGGCGGGCGTGCAGCCGCATCAACCGGGCGAACCGGCGCCGGCGCAGCTCACGGGTGTCGCGGACGGCGTCGTTGTAGAAGCGCCGGGCCAGCTGCACCCGGGTGCCGGTGCCGACGAGGTCGGCCACCAGGGCGGTGGGGACGGCGAGGTCGGTGGGCAGCTCGCGCAGCTCGCGGCCGAGGGCGTTCTCGGCCAGCTCCCGGTCGCCGGCCTGCGGTGCGCGGACGCCGGCGGCCGCGGCGGCCAGCCGGGCGGCGGTCGGCTCCCCCACGGCGGCGGCGTGGTCGCGGGCGAGCTCGTCGGCCAGCCCCGCGCGCCGCTGCAGCTGGGTGTCCAGCGCCGTCCACGCCCGCTCCACCCGGGCCTCCAGCCGGCGCAGGCGGGTCAGCGTCCACGTCGTCCACACCAGCAGGAGCACGACGACGACGGCGCCGACGATCAGCCAGGCCCCGGTCGTCACGGGGCGTCACGCTATCGCCGCACCCGGATGCGGCGGGACCACCCGTCCCCCACTGCCGGCTGCGGCAGCCCGGGGAGGTCGTGGTCGGCCGCCGTCACCTCGCCGCCGGGGACGGCGACGGTCTCGTAGACGGCGAGGATCCGCTGGGCGAGGACCGACCAGTCGTAGCCGGCCGCGACCTGCTGCCCGTGCGCCGAGAGCCGCGCCCGACGGTCGGGGTCGGTGATCAGCTCGTCCAGCGCCCCCGCCAGCGCCGCCGCGTCGCCCCGGCGGACCAGCACCCCGGCGGCGCCGTCGTCGAGCACCTTGGCGAAGGCGTCGAGGTCGCTGGCGACGATCGGCGCGCCCGCGGCCAGCGCCTCGATGAGGATCACGCCGAAGGACTCGCCGAGCAGGTTCGGGGCGCAGTAGACGTCGACCGAGCGCAGGAACGCCGCCTTGTCCTGCTCGCTCAGCTCGCCCAGCAGGGCCACGTGCGCCCGCAGGTCGTCTCCGACCAGCTCCTGCAGCTCGTCGGGGTCGCCGCGGCCGGCGATCAGCAGCCGCGCCCCGGGGTGGCGGCGGACGACGGTCCGCATCGCCTCGAGCAGGACCGGCAGGCCCTTGCGGGGCTCGTCGTAGCGACCGAGGAAGCCGATCGTCGGGCCGTCGACGCCGCGGGTGTGCCTGGGCAGCCCGGGGCCGTCGGCGAAGGCGGCCACGTGCACCCCGTTCGGGATGATCACCGCGTCGCCGCCGAGGTGCTCGACCTGCACCCGGCGGGCGAAGTCGGAGACGGCGATGCGGCCGGTGATCTTCTCCAGCCAGGGCCGCACGATCGGCCCCCAGGCGGCCAGCCACTTCGAGCGCACCGTGGCCGCGTGGAAGGTGGCGACGATGGGGCCCTCGGCCATCATGCAGACGAGCAGGCCGATCGACGGCGGTGCCGGGTCGTGCACGTGGACCACGTCGAAGTGGCCGTCGCGCAGCCAGCGCCGCACCCGGGCGGCCGACACGGGTCCGAACTGGACGCTGGCCATCGAGCCGTTGTACGGGATCGGCACGGTGCGGCCGGCGAAGGTCAGCCAGGGCTCGGTCAGCGACTCCTCGCGCTCGGCGGGGGTGAGCACCTCCACGTGGTGGCCGAGGCCGCGCAGGGTCTCGGCCAGGTCGCGCACGTGGTACTGGACGCCGCCCGGCACGTCCCACTGGTAGGGGCACACCAGGCCGATGCGCATCAGGACGCCCCTCTCCTCGGGGTCGTGCGCGGCGGGTCTCGGGGCACATCGGACCAGATCCGGCCCAGCATGTGCCAGTCCTCCGGCTGCGCGGCGATCGACCGGGTGAACGCGTCGGCGACGCCCTGCATCGCCCCGGTGACGCGGTCCTTGAGCCGGCCGCCGCCGTCGACCGGCACCTCCGGCTGGATGCACAGCCGCCAGCCGTCGTCGGTGAACTGGCAGACCACCGGGTGCAGCGCGGCACCGGTCTGCGCGGCCAGCACCGCCGGGCCGCCGGGCATCGTGGCCCGCCGACCGAAGAACTGCACCGGCACCCCGCCGCTGCCCAGGTCGCGATCGACGAGCAGGCAGACCGACCCGCCGTCGGCGACCCACTCGCGCAGCACCGTCGAGCTCGGCCGCGGGCCGCCGGTGAGCGGGACGACCCGCATGCCGAGGGCCTCGCGGTACTCGAGGAAGCGCCGGTACACCGACTCGGGCTTCAGCCGTTCGGCGACGGTCATGAACGGCCCGCCGAGGAAGTGGACGAGCCACACGCCGGCGGCGTCCCAGTTCCCGCTGTGCGGCAGGGCCAGGACCATCGGCCGACCGGAATCGCGGCCCTTCTCCAGGTGCTCGATCCCGTAGCCGCTGGTCCCCCGGACGATCCGCGCGGGGTCCGTGACCGGCAGCCGGAACGCCTCGCGCCAGTACCTCGCGTAGGAGCGCACCGCCCGCTCGGTCAGCTCGTCGAGCTCGGCCTCGGTCAGGGTGCCGCCGGTGGCCACCCGGAGGTTCGCCCGCAGCTGCCGGGTCCCGGCACCGTCCCGGCGGCCCGCCCAGCCGCCCACGGCGTCGAACGCCCGGCGCGCCACCCCCTCGGGGAGCAGCTTGACCGCGCCCCACCCCGCCGCGTAGCCGGCGTCGGTGAGCCCGGCGCCGGCGCGGGCGCGCAGCCCGCGATCGTCGCTCACGGCGCCGGTGCGGCCGGGGGGGCCGGCTCCGAGCTGGGCAGCGGCCGGCCGCGGGCGGCGCGGTGCACGGCGACGAACCGCTGCCCGACGGTGATCGCGCTGCCCACCAGCAGGATCCAGAGCGCCACGTGCAGGGCGTAGGGCACGCCCAGCCCGGTCAGGCCGGCGCCGGTGAGCACCAGGATCAGCCGCTCGGTGCGCTCGACGATGCCGACGTCGGCGGAGAGCCCGACCCCCTCGGCGCGGGCCTTGACGTAGGAGGTCAGGACGCCGAGCACCAGGCACACGAGGGACAGCAGGACCAGCAGCCGGTTGTCGCCGGGCCCGGCGAACCACCAGGCGAGCGAGGCGAAGATGGCGGCGTCGGAGGCGCGGTCGCCGGTGGAGTCGAGCACCGCGCCGAACAGCGACCCGCCGCCGCGCGCGCGGGCCAGCGCGCCGTCGAGCATGTCGAGCAGCACCAGCAGCGTGACGACGAAGGCGCCCCAGAACAGGTGCCCGGTGCCGAGCAGGAACACCGAGGCGGCGATCGAGCCCAGGGTGCCGGTGACCGTCACCGCGTCGGGGGTCACGCCCGCGCGCGCCAGCCGGGTCACCACGGGTGCGAGCACCCGGGCCACCGCGGGGCGCGCGCCGCCGAGCACGTCAGGCCTCCCCGGCCGGCGCGTGGTCGGCCCAGGCCGCGGCCAGCAGGGCGCGGGTCTCGGTGAGCACCTGCGGCAGCACCCGGGTGAGCCCGACCACCGGCATGAAGTTGGTGTCGCCGCCCCACCGCGGCACCGCGTGCTGGTGCAGGTGGTCGGCGATGCCCGCGCCGGCGATGTGCCCCTGGTTCATCCCGATGTTGAACCCGTGGGCGCCGCTGATCGCGCGGATGGTCCGCATCGCCGTCTGGGTGAAGGCGCCCAGCTCGGCGACCTCGTCGGTGGTGAGGTCGGTGTAGTCGGGCACGTGGCGGTACGGGACCACCATCAGGTGCCCGGCGTTGTAGGGGTACAGGTTGAGGACGGCGAACACCGTCTCCCCCCGCGCGACGACCAGCCCCTCCTCGTCGCCCATCTTCGGGATGAGGCAGAACGGGCAGTCGTGGTCGCCGGTCGGCTTGCCCTCGCCGCGGATGTAGGCCATCCGGTACGGCGTCCACAGGTGCTCGAACACCGACGTCGGGCCGCCGTCGTCGTTCGGGACGGGCACGGCGACGCTCTCCCGCTCGCTCACACCGGGACCTCGGCATTCGGGTCGGCGTTGTGCCGGGCGCCGACCCAGTTCGCCACGTGCTCGACCGCGGCGGCGATCGGGACGCCGTTGCGCTGGCTGCCGTCGCGGTAACGGAAGGAGACCGCGCCCGCCTCGGCGTCGGTGGCACCGGCGATGAGCACGAACGGCACCTTCTGCTTGCTCGCCGTCCGGATCTTCTTCTGCATGCGGTCGTCGGAGTCGTCGATCTCCACCCGCAGGCCCCGCTCCCGCAGCCGCAGGGCGACGTCCTGCAGGTACCCGACCTGGTCGTCGGTGACCGGGATGCCGACCACCTGCACCGGTGCCAGCCACGCCGGGAAGGCGCCGGCGTAGTGCTCGGTGAGCACGCCGAAGAACCGCTCGATCGACCCGAACTTGGCCGAGTGGATCATCACCGGCTGCTGGTGGCTGCCGTCGGCGGCGGTGAACTCCAGGCCGAAGCCGGCCGGCTGGTTGAAGTCGTACTGGATGGTCGACATCTGCCAGGTGCGGCCGATGGCGTCACGGGCCTGGACCGAGATCTTCGGCCCGTAGAAGGCCGCGCCGCCCGGGTCGGGCACGAGCTCCAGGCCGGTCTCCTCGGCCGCCTCCTCGAGCACGGCGGTGGCCTTGGCCCAGTCCGCCTCGGAACCGACGAACTTCGACTGCTTGGCCGGGTCGTCGCCGCGCGTGGACAGCTCCAGGTAGTAGTCGTCGAGGCCGAAGTCGCGCAGCAGGCCGAGCACGAAGTGCAGCAGGTGGCGGATCTCGCCGGGCGCCTGCTCGGGGGTGACGTAGCTGTGCGAGTCGTCCTGCGTCAGGCCGCGCACCCGGGTCAGGCCGTGCACGACGCCGGACTTCTCGTAGCGGTACACCGAGCCGAACTCGAAGAACCGCAGCGGCAGCTCGCGGTAGGACCGCCCGCGCGACCGGTAGATCAGGTTGTGCATCGGGCAGTTCATGGCCTTGAGGTAGTACTGCGCGTTCTCCAGCTCCATCGGCGGGAACATGGTGTCGGCGTAGTACGGCAGGTGGCCCGACAGCTCGAAGACGTGCGCCTTGGTGATGTGCGGCGTCCCGACGTAGGAGAAGCCCTCCTCGATGTGCCGCCGGCGGACGTAGTCCTCCATCTCCCGCTTGACCACCCCGCCCTTGGGGTGGAACACCGCCAGGCCGGAGCCGATCTCGTCGGGGAAGCTGAACAGGTCCAGCTCGGCGCCCAGGCGCCGGTGGTCGCGCCGCTCGGCCTCGGCCAGCTGCTCGAGGTAGGCCTTGTGCGCCTCCCGGCTCTCCCACGCCGTCCCGTAGATGCGCTGCAGCTGCGGGTTCTTCTCGCTGCCCCGCCAGTAGGCGGCGGCGGAGCGGGTGAGGGAGAAGGCCGGGATGTTGTTCGTGCGCGGCAGGTGCGGGCCGCGGCAGAGGTCGGTCCAGAGGCGGTCGCCGGTGCGCGCGTCGAGGTTGTCGTACATCGTCAGCTGGCCGCCGCCGACCTCGACGCTCGCGCCCTCGGCGTCGTCGTTCCCGCCACCCTTGAGGTCGATGAGCTCGAGCTTGTACGGCTCGTGCGCCAGCTCGGCCTTGGCCTCGGCGTCGCTGATCTCCCGGCGGTAGAACCGCTGCCCGGCCCGGACGATCTCGGTCATCTTCTTCTCGAGGGCCTGCAGGTCCTCGGGCGTGAAGGGCCGCTCGGGGTCGAAGTCGTAGTAGAAGCCGTTCTCGACCGGCGGGCCGATGCCCAGCCGCGTGCCGGGGAACAGCTCCTGCACCGCCTGGGCGAGCACGTGCGCCGTCGAGTGCCGGATGACCGCGCGCCCCTCGGGGCTGGCGGCCGGCACGGGCTCCACCTCGGCGTCGGCGTCGGGCGCCCAGGCGAGGTCCTTGAGGTCGCCGGAGGCCAGGTCGCGGACGACGACGGCGCCGTCCGGGCCCTTGAGCGCGACGCCGGCCTCCTTGAGCGCGTCGGCCGCGGTGGTCCCGGCCGGCACCCGGATCGGGGCGAGCGCGGCGGGGGTGGGTGCGGCAGGCACGAGGAGCTCCCAGGGTCGGTCGGTGCGCCCGCGCCGGTCGGGCGGGCACCCCTGAGGTTAGTGCCCGCCGCCGTGGACCCCGGCGGAATACGCCGACCCGCGCCTCAGGGCAGCAGCTGCACCGGGTCGCCGGGGCGCACCCGCCCGGGCGTGCGCACCTCGGCGTAGACGCCGAGGCAGTGCTTCGGCGTCCGGGTCACCTGGAGCTCGACCTCGCCGACGCGCACCGTCCGGCCCACCCAGCCGCGTTCGTCCTCGCCCTCGGGCAGGTCGAGCAGCAGGTTGGCCCGCGGGTCGGCGGCCGAGCAGCCCTCGGGGACGTCGCCGGCGGCCGCGCGGTCGATCGCGGCCCGGCTGACCAGGTGCACCGCGGCGGCGTCGACCTGCGGTGACCCGGCCCGCTCCAACCGGACCGGGCGGCCGAGGACCTGGGTGAGGGCGACCGTGTCGGCCTCGTCGTCCCCGGTGGCGACGACCTCGGCCATCTCGGGGGTGCTCTTGACGGTGACCCGCTCCCCCGTCGTCGCGTCGACGACGGCCCGGGCCCGGTCACCGGCCAGCCCGCCGGGGCCGATCTCGGCCTCGGGCACGGTGCGGCCGCCGAGGCTCTTCACCGGGTAGACGGACACCTGCAGAACCGAGCCCACTACGCGACCGTACGTCCGGCCCCCCGGCGGCGCAGCCGCCGCAGCTGGGACTCCAGGTAGGGCCGTGCCCGGCGCTGGCCACCGGTGCGGGCGATCGCGACCTCCAGTGCCGTCAGCGTGCGCACCAGGCGCGGCTCGTCGGGCGCCCAGCCCCGCCGCTCGCACTCGGTCAACCAGTCCGCCGGGGTGCGGTGCCCGCGGTCGGCGTTGCACCGCCGGCAGGCGGCGACCTCGTTCTCCAACCACGACGGGCCGCCCTTCACCCGCGGGACGACGTGCTCGGTGGTGGGCCGCACCAGCGGCCCGAAGGCCCGGCCGCACCAGACGCAGGTGGGGCCGTCCCGCTCGAGGATCGCGTCGAGCCGGTCGGCGCGGTCGAGCTGGGGCACTCCCCCATGGTGCGCCCGCCGGCCGCCCCGCGCCGCCGGTCAGGGCAGCAGGCCGAGCTGGCGCATCCGGCGGAGGGTGTCCTCCAGCCCCCACGCCTCGACGATCCGGCCGTCGTCCACCCGGAAGAAGTAGACCTCGTCGATCCGGCGGAACCGCCGCCCCGTCGGGGCGTGACCGAGCCACGGCCCGGTGTGTGTCCCGGAGCACCGGAAGCGCCCGACCACCCGGTCGCCGTCGACCAGGACGGTGACCACCTCCATCCGGACGTCGGAGAACGACGCCAGGAATGGCTCGACCCACCGCCGCATCCGGGCCGCCGCCTCCGGCGCGAACAGCTCGTCGAGGGCGGCGAGGTCTCCGCCGCCGATCACCTCACCGGCGAAGCGGCGCACCAGGTCCCGGGGGTCGGTGGTCACCCGTCGACCCGCGGCGCGTACATGATCACCAGTACGCCGACGAGGCAGAGACCGGCGCCGAGCAGGTCCCAGCGGTCGGGGCGGTAGCCGTCGGCCACGGCACCCCAGGCGAGGCTCCCGGCCACGAAGACCCCGCCGTACGCGGCGAGCACGCGGCCGAAGTGCGGATCGGGCTGCAGGGTCGCCACGAGGCCGTAGCCGCCGAGCGCCAGGAAGCCGCCGGCGACCCACAGCCAGCCGCGGTGCTCGCGGATGCCCTGCCAGACCAGCCAGGCCCCGCCGATCTCCGCGACCGCCGCGACGGCGAACAGGACGAGGGACCGCAGCACCGTCACGCGGCGATCATGCCCCGCGGACGGCGGCCGGCCGGACGATGAGTTGCCGGACCGGCGCAGGTCGGACCGTCCAGGACCACCGAGGAACCGACGTGCGCGCACCCGGAGGGGACGCATGGCCAAGCTCATCTGCTCGATGATCACCTCGCTCGACGGCTACGCCGAGGCGGCCGAGGGCGACCTCGGCAAGGGGGCCGAGGACCCGGAGGTGCACACCCTCATCGGGGACGTCTTCCGCCACATCGGCACGTTCCTCTACGGCCGGCGCATGTACGAGACGATGGTCTTCTGGGAGACGGCGCAGATGGTCTTCTGGGAGACGGTGCACGAGGGGCCCGGCGTGCCGCCGCACATCCTGGAGTACTCGCGCGACTGGCGGGCCGCCGACGAGGTCGTCTACTCCACGACGCCGGAGTCGGTGGCGAGCGAGCGGACCAGGATCGAGCGGACCTTCGACCCGGAGGCGGTGCGCCGGCTCAAGGAGGAGTCCGAGCACGACCTCAGCATCGACGGCCCCACCCTCGCCGCCCAGGCGATCGCCGCGCGCCTGGTGGACGAGTACCACCTCTTCACGACGACGAGCGCGGTCGGCGGCGGCAAGCGGTTCTTCCCCGACGGCATGCGCCTCGACCTCGAACTGGTCGAGCAGCGCGCCTTCGCCACCGGGCTGATCTACGCGCACTACCGGACCCCCTGAGCCCCACCGGTCCGCGGGCCCCGGGCACGACGAAGGGCCAGGCCCCCGTCCCGGGGTTCACCTGGCCCTTCCGCGCGGTGGGCGATACTGGGTTCGAACCAGTGACCTCTTCGGTGTGAACGAAGCGCTCTACCACTGAGCCAATCGCCCGCGTCGGCTACGAGTATAGGCAGCCGGTCAGCGCCACAGCGGCACCCACCCCGGGACCCAGTCCGGGACGCCGAGGACGTGCAGCACGACGACCACGACGCCGTACACGAACGCCGCCGTGGCCAGCGCGATCAGCAGCCGCACCCAGACCGGCTGGGCGGTGACCCAGTCGGTCCAGCGCTTGACGTGCTTCTTGGTGAACTCCAGCAGCCGCTCGGCCCAGGTGAACTCGGTGGCGAGCACGAACAGGCCGGCGATCACGGTGAGCCAGCCGGGCCCGGGCAGCGGGATGGTGGCCAGGCCGACGGCGACGATGAGGCCGCCGACGACGCCGACCACCACCCGGTAGGTGTGGTTGGTCGTGCGGCGGGCGGCGAGCCGGCGGCGCCAGCCGGTGTCGCGAACCCGCTCGCGCAGGCTGCGGTGCTCGTCGGCGTCGTAGCGGGCGCGCCGCTGCTCGTCTGTCTCCCGCTCGGGCGGCTGCTGCGGCGCCCGCGCGGTGTCCGGTGCGCTCAGCTGGTCACCTCACCCGTCGCGACGACCTCCGACGGGGTCGCCGGAGCGTGGCGGCCGGGCTCGATGCTGACGGCGTAGCCGGTGTAGTCGTCGAGCCCGATCCGGTCGGAGCCTACGGTCCGCAGGTCCATCTGCGACCGTACGACGTCGAAGGTGCCCAGGGGGACCGGATCGCCGTCCCCCATCCCCCAGACGACGTAGATCTGCGACGCGGTGTCGTTCATGCCCAGCCCCTGGGTGACCACCTGGAGCTGCCCGTCGCGGGCGACGACCGTGGCGACCACGGTGTCCTCGTGGCTGAGCGGCGCGATCGTCGCCTGCCCGGGTCGGAGCAGCGACTGCATGATCTCCGACTGCTCGGCCACGGTGCTCTCCGCGCGGTCCCGCGCGTCGCCGAGGACGACGGTCCAGGTGCCGAGCGCGAGCAGCGCGGCGACGACGGCCGCCACGAGCGCCGAGGGCAGCAGCCGGCGCCACTGCGACCGCTGCGGGGCGGTTCCGGGCCGGCCATGCTCGTAGAGGGGGAAACCGCTCGCCTGGCGCGGCGGCTCGTGATCGGCCGCGACCTCGGCGAGCGGGGCGAGGTCGTCGGCGGGCGGGCGGTCCTCGTCGGCCGGCCGGACCTGCTCGGTCCGCTGCACCGCCGCCCGCAGCCGGTCGCCCAGCTCGGCCGACGGCTCGGCCGGCGGCAGGTCGGTGGCCAGCGCGGCCATGACGTCGGAGGTCTCGGCGACGGTGCGGGCGCAGCGGGCGCAGTCGGGCAGGTGCAGGCTGAAGGCCGCCTCGTCCTCGGGCTCGAGCGCGTGCAGCGCCCAGCCCACGGCGAGCTCGTCGTAGAGCGCGTGGTCACCCGCGCGGTGCGCGCCGCTCACCGGGTCGTCCCGTCCACCGGGGCGGCGCCGCCGAGGGCACCACCGAGCGACGGCCCGCCGGTCGCGCCGCCGAGCTCCTCCTTGAGCCGGCGCATCCCGGCCAGCATGCGGGTCTTCACGGTGCCGAGCGGGGCGCCGGTCAGCGCGGCGACCTCGCGCTGGGTGTAGCCGCCGTAGTACGCGAGGGTGAGCGCCTCGCGCTGGGCCGCGGGTAGGACGCCCAGCGCCACCCGCACGCGCTCGGCGACGACCCGGTTCCACGCCTCGTCCTCGACGTCGCGGGTGGCGGTGGGCGCGCTCAGCGCGAGCTCGTCCTCGGCCCGCGCCTGCCGGCGCCGCTGGGACTCCTCGCGGCGGACGGCGTCCACGGCCTTGTGGTGCACCATCGCCAGCAGCCAGGATGCGAAGCTGCCGCGCGACCGGTCGAAGGCGCCGGGGTCGCGCCACACGGTGAGGAAGACGTCCTGCAGCACGTCCTCGGCGAGGGTGTCGTCGCCGAGGATGCGGCGGGCCAGCGCGAACGCCGGGCGGCGGAACCGGGCGTACAGGTCGTCGACCGCCCCCCGGTCACCCGCCCGGATCCGGCGGACGAGTGCGGCGTCGGCCGGGTCCTCCGCCGAGCGCCGTTCCGGACGGCTCACGGCTCCTATCGTCACACGTTCCCTTCGGCCCCATCAGGGATTCCGGTTCGGTGCCCGTGGGGCGGATGTGACTCGTGGGGCGAGTCGGGTATCAGGACGTCACCAAGCGGGCACCACCTCGTTGTGAAGAACATGGCGCGCCGCTCCTCCTCCCGCTACTCCTCCCCGCTCACGCTGCAGCTCATCGGTCCCCGGTCGTGGACCGAGGTCCCCGCGCTGCTCGTCTACGACGCCGCGGACCCGTTCGCCGTCCGGATCACCTTCGGCGACACCGGCAGCGGGGCCGGCGAGGAGGACGGCGTCACCTGGCTCGTGGGCCGCGAGCTGCTGCGGGCGGGCCTCGACCGCCCGGCCGGCGACGGCGACGTCCGGCTGTGGCCGGCCTCGGCCACGGCCGACGTGCTGTTCCTGCACCTGCGGGCGCCGTCGGGCGAGGCGCTGTTCGAGCTCTCCCGCGCGACCCTCACGGCCTTCCTCCGCGAGACCGAGGCGCTCGTGCCGTCCGGGTCCGAGGCCGCCGCCCTCGACATCGACCAGGAGCTCATGGCCCTGCTCTCCAACGGCGGCGCCGATCCGACAGGCCGCTGACCTGGGAGAACGCGCGTCCGAGACACCCGGCCGACCCCCCCTGCGCCACACCCCCGCGGCGGCCGTGTAAAGTTCTCGACGCAACGCGGACGTGGCTCAGTTGGTAGAGCATCACCTTGCCAAGGTGAGGGTCGCGGGTTCGAATCCCGTCGTCCGCTCGGAACCTCGGGCGCCGGTCGCAAGACCGGTGCCCGTGTGCGGTGGAGTGGCCGAGAGGCGAGGCAACGGCCTGCAAAGCCGTCTACACGGGTTCAAATCCCGTCTCCACCTCGTCGTCTCCCTCGCGGAGCACGAGCGCGGAGGAGGGTCCGGCCGCCAGGCCGGCTCGGGCGATTGGCGCAGTGGTAGCGCGCTACCTTGACACGGTAGAGGTCACTGGTTCGAACCCAGTATCGCCCACACGATCAGCGAGGCCCCGGGTCACCGACCCGGGGCCTCCTGCGTTCCCGGGGTCGGGGCGGCGGGGCACCCCCACCCGAGCGGCACGACGACGGCGCGCGTCTTCCGCGCAGGTCAGCCGAGGCGCGGGGCCACGTGCTCGGCCCAGAAGCGGTCGACCTGCGCGGCCAGCTCGTCGCGGCTGCCGCTGTTGTCCAGGACGACGTCGGCCACCGCCCGGCGCTGCTCGTCGGTCGCCTGCGCGGCGATCCGGGCCCGGGCGTCGGCCTCGGGCAGGCCGCGCTGCACGATCCGCGCCACCCGGGTGTCCAGGTCGGCCTCCACCACGAGGACGAGGTCGTAGCGGCCCGCCTGGCCGGTCTCGACCAGCAGGGGGATGTCGTGGACCAGGACGGCGTCCGGCGGGGCCGCAGCGGCCAGCTCGGCGGCCCGGGCGCGCACCAGCGGGTGCACGATGCCGTCCAGCCGGGCGCGGGCCTCCGGGTCGGCGAACACCACCGCCGCCAGTGCCGGCCGGTCGAGGCCGCCGTCCGGGCCGAGCACCCGGTCCCCGAACGCATCCACGACGGCCGCCAGGCCGGGCGTGCCGGGCTCGACGACCTCCCGGGCGATCCGGTCGGCGTCGACGACCACCGCGCCGCGAGCGGCCAGCAGGGCCGACACCGTGCTCTTGCCCGATCCGATCCCGCCGGTCAGCCCGATGTTCAGCACCGGGCGAACCTATCCGGCGTCAGATCACGGAACGGCAACACCCGGAACTCGCGCCCGGCGCGTCGCACCAGTCACACGAGTTCCCACCCATAACGTCCGCCTCGGCGCTCTTCCCCCGCCGAGAGAGGCAGAACCAGAACATGTCCCGTCCCATGCAGGCCCGTCCCTCGACCCCGTCCGCCGGCCGTGGCCCCGGTCGCCACCGGATCGAGCGCGCCGGCGGGGTGCGCGTCACCGACCTGCCGGCCGTCCGCGAGCGGCTGCAGACCGAACGCGGCGCCCAGCAGCGCAACGCCTTCCTGCGGTGGCTGCTGCCCACCGTCCCGTCCGGGCGGCACACCTGGAACTTCCTCGCCATGTCCGGCGGCCGGCCGCGCACGGCGTTCGCGATCATCCTCTCCCTGTAGGAGGACCACCCTCCTCCCCACGCCTCGCACATCCGGCGCGGGCCCCTGGAGGGTGGCCGTTCCAGCACCTCACCGACTCGCCGGCCGGGGAACGACAGAGGCCCGGAACCCCTGGGGGTTCCGGGCCTCTGCTCGTCTGCGCGGGTCAGACCGTCAGACGGTCACTCCCCGCCGGCCAGCTTGGCGCGCAGCGCGGCGAGCGCCTCGTCGCTGGCCAGCGTGCCGCCGCTGGTGTCGCTCGCCGCGGTGTCGCCACCGCTGGAGTAGTTGCCACCGGCCGCGGCCTCGGCGTCGGCCTCCTTGGCCGCCGCGATCTGCTTGCGGTGCGCCTCGTACCGGGCCTGGGCCTCCGCGTACTGCCGCTCCCAGGTCTCGCGGGCCTCGTCGTAGCCCTCGAGCCACTCGCCGGTCTCCGGGTCGAAGCCCTCGGGGTAGATGTAGTTGCCCTGCTCGTCGTACGAGGCGGCCATGCCGTAGGCGGCCGGGTCGAACACGTCCTCGTCGCCGACGACGCCCTCGTTGGCCTGCTTGAGCGACAGCGAGATGCGCCGGCGGTCGAGGTCGATGTCGATGACCTTGACCAGGATCTCGTCGCCGACCTGGACGACCTGCTCCGGGATCTCCACGTGGCGCTCGGCCAGCTCGGAGATGTGGACCAGGCCCTCGATGCCCTCGTCGACGCGGACGAACGCACCGAAGGGCACCAGCTTGGTGACCTTGCCGGGGACGACCTGGCCGATCTGGTGCGTGCGGGCGAACTGGCGCCACGGGTCCTCCTGCGTCGCCTTCAGCGACAGGGAGACCCGCTCGCGGTCGAGGTCGACGTCGAGGACCTCGACGGTGACCTCCTGGCCCACCTCGACGACCTCGGACGGGTGGTCGATGTGCTTCCAGGACAGCTCGGAGACGTGCACCAGGCCGTCGACGCCGCCGAGGTCGACGAACGCGCCGAAGTTGACGATCGAGGAGACGACGCCGGTGCGCACCTGGCCCTTGGCGAGCTTGTTGAGGAACTCGCTGCGGACCTCGGACTGGGTCTGCTCCAGCCACTGGCGGCGGGAGAGGACGACGTTGTTGCGGTTCTTGTCGAGCTCGATGATCTTGGCCTCGAGCTCGCGGCCCACGTAGGGCTGCAGGTCGCGGACGCGGCGCATCTCGACCAGCGAGGCGGGGAGGAACCCGCGCAGGCCGATGTCGAGGATCAGACCGCCCTTGACGACCTCGATGACGGTGCCGGTGACGACCTCGTCGGCTTCCTTCTTGGCCTCGATCGTGCCCCAGGCGCGCTCGTACTGGGCGCGCTTCTTGGACAGGATCAGGCGGCCTTCCTTGTCCTCCTTCTGGAGGACGAGAGCTTCCACCTCGTCGCCGACCTTGACGACCTCGTTGGGGTCGACGTCGTGCTTGATGGACAGCTCGCGCGAGGGGATGACGCCCTCGGTCTTGTAGCCGATGTCCAGCAGCACCTCGTCCCGGTCGACCTTGACGATCACGCCTTCGACGATGTCTCCGTCGTTGAAGTACTTGATGGTCTGGTCGATCGCGGCGAGGAAGTCCTCTGCGGTGCCGATGTCGTTGACCGCGATCTGGGGGGTGCTGGAAGGACGGACCTGGGTGGAGGTCATGTGGTCGAGTGCTCCGGACGGTTTGCTCGTAGGGACGGGACGACCCGCGGCCGGTCGGCCGCGGGAAGAGCGGGGAGAGCCGGCGGGCGCCGTTCCCCTTGACCGGGGCACAACGCTGACAGACCTCAAGCGCATTCCCATCGTACGGACGGAAGCTGGGGTCGGTCCACCTGGGTCGTGGCGGCCGGCGGCCCCGCGGGGTGCGACCCTGGCAGGCCATGAGCGCTCCCCCGCCACCCGATGACGAGCTGCCCCTCGGTACCGACGGGTACCCGGCGGCCAGCGGTGTGGCGCGTCGCCCGGCCGGGACGGCGGAGTCGGTCCGCGCCAACCGCCGCTGGTGGGACGCCGCGGCGCCCGCCTACCTCGCTGAGCACGGCCGCGACCTGGGCGACGTCGACTTCCTCTGGTGCCCCGAGGGGCTGCGCGAGGGCGAGGCGCACCTGCTGGGGGACGTCACCGGCCGGCGGGTGCTGGAGATCGGCTGCGGGTCGGCGCCCTGCTCGCGGTGGCTGCTGCAGGCCGGCGCCTCGCCCATCGCCCTCGACCTGTCGGCCGGCATGCTGCGCCGGGCGGCGGCGCTCAACCTGGCGACCGGCCTCGCCGTGCCGCTCCTGCAGGCCGACGCCGGCGCGCTGCCGCTGGCCGACGCGAGCGTCGACCTCGCCTGCTCCGCGTTCGGCGGCCTGCCGTTCGTCGCCGACGTCGAGGGCGCGCTGCGGGAGGTCGCCCGCGTGCTGCGCCCGGGCGGGCGGTTCGTCGCCTCGGTCAACCACCCGCTGCGCTGGCCGCTGCCCGACTCCCCCGATCCCGACGACCTGCGGGTCATCGGCTCCTACTTCGACCGCACGCCCTACGTCGAGACCGATGACGCGGGCCGCACCGTGTACGTCGAGCACCACCGGACCGTCGGCGACTGGGTGCGGGCCGTCGTCGGCGCCGGCCTGGCGCTCACCGACCTGCTCGAGCCGGAGTGGACGCCTGGCCGCACCCAGGTCTGGGGTCAGTGGTCCCCCGCCCGGGGCGCGCTCGTGCCGGGGACGCTCGTCCTCGTCTGCACGAGACCCGCCTGAGCCCCCGGGGCCCCACCGGGGATCGCCGTCGCGCCCGTCGCAGGTGGGCTCCTCGTCCGGATCGAGCGTCCTCGTCGGGATCGAGCGCGGAGGCGCCGGGCAGCACGTGCCCGGAGCCGTCATCGTCCGGTGGGCTGCACCCCCGACGGCGTGAGCGCCGAGGTCCGCCCCCGCCAGAGCTGCCGGCCGCGGGCGGCGTGGAGGGCCGCGCCGTCGTCGGTGGCCGACAGCGCCCCGAGGTCGTAGGCGGAGCGGACCACGTCCTCCAGCGCCGACATCACCGCCGAGGCGACGCCGCGCCGGCGGACGTCGGCGGCGACCGCTACGGCCTCGACGTAGCCGGCCCGCAGGGCGCGGTCCCGGTGGAGCAGCCGCCGCCGGACGGCGGCGTCCGGCCCCGGTGCAGGGGCCCGCGCCGAGCCAGCGAGGCGGGGGGGCACCGGGGTCCTTCAGCAGTGCCACCATGCCGCCATCGTCGCCGGATCATCCGCCCCGAGTGACGCGGGCCGGCCGGTCCGGGGCGGACGCTGCCCGGCACCGGCGCGACCGCGCCCGGCACCGGACCGGCGAGGAGGGACCATGGCGCACACGCCAGCAACCGCCGACCGCAGCACGTCCCAGCCGTCCCGCGAGCCCACCCGCTGGGTCGGCCTGGTGGTCTTCGCCGGGGTGATGATGGCGATGCTGGGGTTCTTCCAGGCCATCGCGGGCCTCGCGGCGATCGTCAACGACGACTACTACCAGACGGCGCCCGACCGGCTGGTGCTGGTGGACGACTACACCACCTGGGGCTGGATCCACCTGCTGCTCGGCATCGTCATCTTCCTCGCCGGCGTCGGCGTGATGAGCGGCAACGCGGTCGCCCGCGCCGTCGGGGTCGTGCTCGCGGTGCTCAGCGCGGTGTCGGCCCTGGCCTTCAGCCCCGCCCAGCCGGTGTGGGCGGCGATCGTGGTGGCCGTCGACGTCCTGGTCATCTACGCGCTGACCGTGCACGGCGGGGAGATGGAGCGGGTCTGACCGCCTCCTAGTGGGCGGCGGCGTCCCAGCTGGCGCCGAAGCCGACCGACACCTCGAGCGGCACCGACAGCTGCGCGGCCCCGGCCATCTCGCGGCGGACCAGGGCCTCCAGCGCCTCGCGCTCCCCCGGCGCCACCTCGAGCACGAGCTCGTCGTGCACCTGCAGCAGCATCCGCGACGAGAGCCCCTCGGCCGCGATCGCCTTCTCCACGTCGAGCATGGCGACCTTCATGACGTCGGCGGCCGAGCCCTGGATGGGGGCGTTGAGCGCCATCCGCTCGGCCATCTCCCGGCGCTGCCGGTTGTCGCTGGTCAGGTCGGGCAGGTAGCGGCGCCGGCCGAGGGTCGTCTCGGTGTAGCCGGTCTGCCGCGCGTCGTCGACGACGCCGTCGAGGTAGTCGCGGATCCCGCCGAAGCGCTCGAAGTAGGCGTGCATCTGCTCGCGCGCCTCCTCCGGGGTGATCCGCAGCTGCTGGGCCAGCCCGTAGGCCGACAGCCCGTACGCCAGGCCGTAGCTCATCGCCTTGATCCGCCGCCGCATCTCCGGGTCGACGTCCTCGATCGGGATGCCGAACGCCCGGGAGGCGACGAAGGAGTGCAGGTCCTCCCCCGACGTGAACGCCTCGATGAGGCCCTCGTCGCCGGACAGGTGCGCCATGATCCGCATCTCGATCTGGCTGTAGTCGGCGGTCATCAGCGACTCGTAGCCGCTGCCGACCACGAACGCCTGCCGGATCTGGCGGCCCTCGGCCGAGCGGATCGGGATGTTCTGCAGGTTCGGGTCGATCGACGACAGCCGGCCGGTGGCGGCGATCGTCTGCTGGAACGTGGTGTGGATCCTCCCGCCGTCGTCGACCATCGGGATCAGCCCGTCGATGACGGTGCGCAGCCGGGTGACGTCGCGGTGGCGGAGCAGGTGCTCGAGGAACGGGTGCCCGGTCTGCGCCAGCAGGCTGGTCAGCGCGTCCGCGTCGGTGGTGTACCCACTCTTGATCTTCTTCGTCTTCGGCAGGCCCAGCTCGTCGAACAGCACGACCTGCAGCTGCTTGGGCGAGCCGAGGTTCACCTCGCGGCCGATGACGGCGTAGCACTCGTCGGCGGCGGCGGCGACCTCGTCGGCGAACTGCCGCTGCAGCTCGGTGAGGAAGTCCAGGTCGGCGGCGATGCCCCGCTGCTCCATGCGAGCGAGCACGAACGACAGCGGCAGCTCCAGCTCGCCCAGCAGCCGGTCGCCGCCGCGCTGGCCGAGCACGCTCTCCAGCGCGTCGGAGAGGTCGTTGACCGCGACGGCCTTGAGGACGTCGACCTTCGCGGCCTCGGCGGCGAGGTCCTCCTCGGAGGGCCCCATGCCGTCGAGGGTCAGCTGCGCCTCCTCGGCGGCGGCGTCCTTCAGCTCGCGCCGCAGGTAGCGGACGGCGAGGTCGCCCAGGTCGAACGACCGCTGCCCGGGCAGCGCCAGGTACGCGGCGAGCGCGGTGTCGCTCACCACCCCGGCGAGGTCCCAGCCGCGCGCCCAGACGGCCAGCAGCGGGCCCTTGACCTCGTGCACGACCTTGGGCTTCGACGGGTCGGCGAGCCAGGCGGCCAGCGCCTGCTCGTCGGCGGCGTCCAGCGACGGGCCGAGGTCGACGAAGGTGGCGGCGTCGTCGCCGGCGGCCAGGGCGAGCCCGGTCAGCTCGCCGGTGCCGCGCCCCCAGGTACCGCGGAAGATCAGCCCGGTGCGGCCGGTCGCGTGGGTGGCGAGCCAGTCCCCGAGCGCGCCGGGGGCGACCTGGTCGACCGAGACGTCGAAGCCGCCCTCCACCTCCGGCTCTGCGCTGGTCAGCGTCGCGAACAGCCGCTCGCGCAGCACCCGGAACTGCAGGTTGTCGAAGAGGGTGTGCACCTCGTTGCGGTCCCACGGCTGCACGGCGAGGTCGGCCGGCCCGACCTCGAGCGGCACCGACCGGTCGAGCTCGGTCAGCCGCCGGTTCTGCAGCACCGAGGACAGGTGCGCCCGCAGGGCCTCCCCCACCTTGCCCTTGACCGTGTCGACCCGGTCGACCAGCTCGTCGAGGGAGCCGTACTCGCGGACCCACTTGGCCGCGGTCTTCTCCCCCACGCTCGGGATGCTCGGCAGGTTGTCGCTCGGGTCGCCGCGCAGCGCGGCGAAGTCGGGGTACTGGGCCGGCGAGAGCCCGTACTTGGTCTCGACCTCCTCCGGCGTGAACCGGGTGAGGTCGGAGACGCCCTTGCGCGGGTAGAGCACGGTCACGTGCTCGTCGACCAGCTGCAGCGCGTCGCGGTCGCCGGTGCCGATGAGCACGTCCATGCCCTGCTCCACCGCCTGCACGGTGAGCGTGGCGATGACGTCGTCGGCCTCGTAGCCCTCGGCGGTGATGAACGGGATGCGCAGCGCGCCCAGCACCTCCTGGATCAGGCTGACCTGACCGCGGAAGTCGGTGGGGCTCTCCGACCGGTTGGCCTTGTACTCGGCGTAGATCTCCGAGCGGAAGGTCTTGCGGCCGACGTCGAAGGCGACGGCGAGGTGCGTCGGCTGCTCGTCGCGCAGGATGTTGATCAGCATCGACGTGAAGCCGTAGACCGCGTTGGTCGGCTGTCCCGTCGTCGTCGAGAAGTTCTCGACGGGCAGCGCGAAGAACGCGCGGTAGGCCAGCGAGTGGCCGTCGAGGAGCAGCAGCCGGGGGCGGGGCCCCGTCGTCGGAGCGGCGGCGGAGGGCGCGGGGGCGGAGACCGGAGCGGACATCGGAGCCGATCCTAGGTGTGACCGCCGACAACGCCGTCCCCCCGCACGGAGCGGCGGGCGGGCCTGGTTACCGTCCCCGGGTGACCACCACCCGTCCCGCCTGGATCCCGGAAGGCACGATCAGCCCGCTCGACGACAAGCTGGGCATCCGGATCACCGATTACGACCCCGACCGGCTCGTCGCCACGATGCCGGTCGCGGGCAACCAGCAGCCGTACGGCCTGCTGCACGGCGGGGCCACCTGCACGCTGATGGAGACGGTCGGGTCGTGGGCCGGGGCCCTGCACGCGGGGCCGGAGCGGCAGGTCGTCGGTGTCGAGCTGAACGTCAGCTACCTGCGCTCGGCGACCGCGGGCTCGGTGACCGCCGTCTGCACGCCCGTGCGCCGCGGCCGCACCCTCGCGACCTTCCTCATCGAGGTCAGCGACGAGCAGGGCCGGCCGACCGCGACCGGCCGGCTGACCACGCTGGTCAAGGAGGCCTGAGCTACCGGTCGGCGACGGGGGCGTCGCGCCGGCCGAGGGCGGGCACGCGCCGGGGCACCGGCACGCCCAGCCGGCTGCGGCGCCAGGTGAGCAGCGAGCTCACGAGGGTCTCGCGGGGCACGATCCGGCGGGTGGCCAGCGGCGCGAAGCCCATCCGGGACAGGAAGCGCTGCCGTTCGGGCTCGTGCCCGCCGCAGGTGGCGACGACGTGCTGGGCGCCGACCTCCTCGGCGTGCGCGGCCGCGGCGGCGAGCAGCGCGGCGCCGACCCCGCGCCGCCGGTGCTCCCGGTGGACGACGAGGTTGTCCACGGTCACCTGCGGCGCACCGAGGACGACCGACAGCGGCTCCACGCCGAGCACCGCGAGCCCCACCGCCCGCTCGCGCCCGCCGCCGTCGTCGACGGCGAGGACGACGCGGTGGTCGGGATCGGCGAGCAGCCGGGCGAAGCCGGCCGCGGTCGCCGAGCCGGGCAGCTGACCGGTGAGCAGCCCCTCGGCGTGCGCCTCGGCCCGGTGCTGGCGCACCAGCTCCAGGACGGCGGTGAGGTCCTCGGCCTGCGCGATGCGCACGCTGCAGGACGACGACGACAGCGCCACGCGCGCACGCCAACCGGAACCCGGCACCGCAGCCTCCCCTGGACGGTGCCCGAAGAGTGCACCCGCAGAGGTCCGGGGAGGCGGCGGCGCGCCGGACGTCATCTATCTGGTGCGCGTCACACGTCGCCGCCGAGGTAGGCGGCGCGCACGCTGTCGTCCTGCGACAGTTCGGCGCCGGTGCCCTCGCGCATGATCTCCCCGGTCTCGAGGATGTAGGCGCGGTCGGCGATCCGCAGCGCCTGCGCGGCGTTCTGCTCGACCAGCAGGATCGTCGTCCCCTGCTCCCGGATGTCGGTGATGATCGAGAAGATCTGCTGGATCAGCTTGGGCGCCAGCCCCATGGAGGGCTCGTCGAGCAGCAGCAGCTTCGGCCGCGACATCAGCGCCCGCCCGATGGCCAGCATCTGCTGCTCGCCGCCGGACATGGTGCCGGCCGGCTGGGTGCGCCGCTCCAGCAGCCGCGGGAACAGCGTGAAGACGCGCTCGAGGTCGGTCGAGCGGGTCTTGGCCCGGTCGGCCCGCGCGTAGGCGCCCATGTCGAGGTTCTCCTCGACCGACATGCCCGGGAAGATCCGCCGTCCCTCCGGCGACTGGCTGATGCCCAGCGGCACCCGCTCGTGCGACGCCATGTGGGTGACGTCCCGCCCCTGGAAGCGGACGCTGCCCGCCCGGACCTTGCGCAGCCCGGAGAGCGTCTTCAGCGTCGTCGTCTTGCCGGCGCCGTTGGCGCCGATGAGCGTGACGACCGAGCCCTCCTCGACGACGAAGCCGATGTCGCGGATCGCCTCGATGCGGCCGTAGTTGACGCACAGCCCCTCGACCTCGAGCAGCATCAGGCGCTCGCCTCCTCGTCGGTCTCGGTGCCCAGGTAGGCGGCGATGACGGCCGGGTCCTCGCGGATCTCGGCCGGCAGCCCCTCGGCGATCTTGCGCCCGAACTCCAGGACGGCGATCCGGTCGCTCACGCCCATCACCAGGCTCATGTCGTGCTCGATGAGCAGCACGGTGAGCCCGCTGTCGCGGATCCGGCGGATCAGCTGCATGAGCTGCCGCTTCTCCGCCGGGTTGAACCCGGCCGCCGGCTCGTCCAGGCACAGCAGCTTGGGCCGGGTCGCCATGGCGCGCGCGATCTCCAGGCGCCGCTGCTCGCCGTAGGAGAGGTTGCGGGCCAGCTCGTCGGCCCGCCGCTCCAGGCCCATGAACCGCATGACCTCGCGGGCCGTCTCCTCGCCCTCCTGCTCCTCGCGGCGGTGCCGCGGGGTGCGGAACAGCGCGTTGGCGACCCCGGTCCGGTGGTGCGCGTCGGCGCCCACCAGCACGTTCTCCCGCGCGGTCATGTTCGGGAACAGCCGGATGTTCTGGAACGTCCGGGCGATCCCGAGTCGGGTGATCGCGTGCCGCTTGCGCCGGCCGAGCGGCGCGCCGGCGAAGCGCACCGAGCCCGACGTCGGCTGGTAGACGCCGGTCATCACGTTGAAGCACGTGGTCTTCCCGGCGCCGTTCGGCCCGATCAGGCTGAAGATCTCGCCCTCGCGCACGTCGAAGCTGACGCCGTCGAGGGCCAGCAGACCGCCGAAGCGGATGCTGACGTCGTCGACCGACAGGAGCACCTCGCGGGCGGCCCGGTCGGCGGGGACGGGGTCAGACACGCTCTGGCTCATCGATGTCGGTCCCCTCTTCCAGTGCTTCCTGTTGCTCGTCGGCGGCCTTCGCCCGTCTCGCGCGGCGCGGCGGCAGCAGGCCCTGCGGCCGGAAGTTGGCCAGCAGCAGGAGCGCGAGGCCGAAGACCAGCAGGCGCCACTCCTCGAAGCCGCGAAACCGCTCGGGCAGGTACGCGACCACGATGGCGCCGAGGATGACGCCGTAGCGGTTGCCCGCGCCACCGACGACGACGGCGGCGACGAACAGGATCGACAGCAGCAGCTGGAACGACTCGGGGTTGATGAACCCCTGCCGGGAGGCGAACAGGGCGCCCGAGAGGCCGCCGATGAACGCGCCGGAGGCGAAGGCCAGCAGCTTGAACTTGAACGTCGGGACGCCCATGAGCTCGGCGGCGTCCTCGTCCTCGCGGGTCGCCTCCCACGCCCGGCCCACGCGGGACAGCCGCAGCAGCCGGTCGGCGCCCAGCACCAGGAAGATGACCGTGAGCGCCAGCCAGTAGTACGGCGCCTGGTCGGCGACGCCGAAGGTGAGGAACGTCGTCGTGTCGTCGAGGTCGACGAAGGCGGTGAAGCCGTCCCACGACAGGTGCGGGATCTCGAACAGCTCGACGCTCGGCGGCCTGGGGATCTGGGTGATGCCCCGGGCCTCGCCGAGCCACTCGGTGTTGAGCGCCGTCAGCCGGATGATCTCGCCGAACCCGAGGGTCACGATGGCGAGGTAGTCACCGCGCACCCGCAGGGTGGGCGCGCCCAGGAGCACGCCCGAGATGGTCGTGAGGATCACGGCCAGCGGGATGAGCAGCCACCACGACCACTGGAACTGCAGCGACCCGAAGACGGCGACGGTGTAGGCGCCGATCGCGTAGAACCCGACGTAGCCGAGGTCGAGCAGGCCGGCGTAGCCGAGGACGATGTTGAGCCCGAGCGCCACCAGCACGTAGCTGGCCACCGTGAACAGCACGGCGCCGAAGTCGGTGTCGGGCGTGCTGATGATCGGCAGCTCGAGCAGCGGCAGCGCGTACAGGAAGACGACCAGCAGGGCGACCAGCGCCCACTTGACCGGCTTCGGCAGGGCGTCCACCCGGCGCGCCAGCGCCCCGCGGTCCCACCCGGGGCGCTTGCGGCGCGACCCGGCCGCGGTCGCGGTGGCGCCGGTGGCCTTCGACGGGGCGCTCATGCGCGGGCCCTCCCCAGGCTCTCGCCGAGCAGCCCGCTCGGGCGGAACAGCAGGATGACGACGAGGAGGAGGAACGCGACGACATCGCGCCACTCCGACCCGACGATGGCAGAACCGTAGTTCTCCGCGAGGCCCAGGACGAACCCGCCCAGCAGCGCCCCGCGGATGTTGCCGATGCCGCCCAGGACGGCGGCGGTGAACGCCTTGACGCCCAGCAGGAAGCCGGCGTTCCAGCGCGTGACGCCGAACCGCATGAGGTACAGCAGCGCGGCGGCGCCGGCCATGACGCCGCCGACCAGGAACGTCGTCCGGATGATCCGGTTGCGGTTGACACCCATGAGCGCGGCGGCCTCGGCGTCCTGCGCCACGGCACGGATGCCGCGGCCGGCACGGGTGCGGCGGATGAACTGGTCCAGCGCGATCATCATCACGACCGCGCTGACGAGGATGATCAGGTCGACGTTCGTCACGGTGTAGCCACCGATCGTGAACACGCCCTCGGTCTCGAGCGGGTTGAGGAACCGGGTGTTGTCCCGGGCCGCGCGCACGTAGGTGTCGAGGTCGTCGCGCAGGCCGAAGAAGTCGGCGATGCGGTCGCGCAGGCCCATGAACTCGGCGAGCGCGAAGCTGGCGCCGATGGCGCTGATCAGCGCGACGAGCTTGGGGGCGTCGAGGCGGACGAGCCGGCGGTAGGCGACCCGCTCGAGGAGCAGGGCCACCCCGCCGCTCACCGCCATGGCGGCGATCAGGGCCAGCAGCAGGACGCCGATCGCGGTGATGAGCGGGCCACCCGGCGAGACGCCGAGGGTCACGGTCACCCAGACGGCGGCGAAGCTGCCGAACATCCAGACCTCGGAGTGCGCGAAGTTGATCAGCTGCAGCACGCCGTAGACCAGCGTGTAGCCGAGCGCGACGAGGCCGTACACCGCACCGAGGACGAGGCCGGTGATCGTGAGTTCGACGAAGTTGTTGAGGAGGAAGGTCACGCAGGCCTCCGGGCCGGAGCGGAGGACACGGCCGGGCCCCTCGCGGGACCCGGCCGTGCCTTCAGGGACGGTCGTCGATCAGGAGGTGGGGATCTCCTGGTCGGCGACGATCTCGCCGCCCTCGACCTTGTAGGCCCACACCGCGATCTCCTCGACCTCACCGTTGTCGCCGAAGGAGACGTTCTTGGTGATGCCCTCGCCCGAGTAGCCGTTCACGAACTCGAGCATGGCCTCGCGGTCGGTGCTGCCGTCGTCGATGCCGGCGAGGAACACGTTGGCCGCGTCGTAGGCCTCGGCCGAGTAGGTGCCCGGCGCGGAGCCGAACGCCTCCTCGTAGGCGCTGAAGAAGTCCTGCTGCTCCTCCGGGGGCAGGCAGGGGCAGGTGATGATCGTGCCCTCGGCGGCGTCACCGGCGGCCTCGATGAAGCCCGGGTCCTTGACGCCGTCGGCGACCACGAACGTGGCCTCGACACCGGCGCCCCGCATCTGCTGGACGATCAGGCCCGCCTCGGCGTAGTAGCCACCGAAGAACACCGCCTCGGCGCCCGAGTCACGGATGGCCGTGACCGTGGCCGAGAAGTCGGTCTGACCGGTCTGGATGGTGTCGGTGCCGACGACGGCGTCGCCGAGGTCCTCGACCACGATCTCGGCCAGGCCGGCGCCGTACTCCGAGGCGTCGTCGACGACGAACACCGACTGGCTGCCCAGCACGTCGTTGATGTAGGACGCGGCCGCCGGGCCCTGGGTGGCGTCGTTGCCGAGGATCCGGTGGAACGTGTCCCAGCCGTTCTCGGCCAGCGCCGGGTTGGTGGCCGACGCGGTGATCGTCGGCAGCCCGCCCTCGGCGAAGATCGGGCCGGCGGTGTTGGACTCGCCGGAGAAGGCGGGGCCGACGATGCCGACGACGTTCTCGTCGCCGATGGCCTGCGTGGCCAGACCGGTCGCCTGGTTGGGGTCACCCGCGGAGTCGTACTCCTCGAGCGTCACCTGGCAGTCGGCGTTCTCCTCGTTGTGCTGGTCGACCGCCAGCTGGACGCCGTTGCGGATGTTGATGCCGAGGTTCGCGGCCGCACCGGTCAGCGCGCCGAAGAAGCCGATGGCGACGTCCTCGCAGCTGCCGGCCTCCGAACCGCCGCCGCCCGAGCCTTCGTCGTCACCGCCCGTGGTGCCGCCGCACGCGGTGAGCACGAGCGCCGCCGCGATTAGCGCACCACCGCTCTTGATCGAGAAACGCACATGACCTCCCGTGCCTGGTCGGCGAGCCGCCTGTCGGCACGCCGGACGTTTTCCGCCGTCCCGCGGGACAGCGCCGGGTCACAGTAGGTCGCGAGATGCACCCGCGGGGACGGCCTGGGACCAGTCGTGACCGTCTCGTGATCGCAGAAGTCGCGGCGAGGGCGGCCTCAGGCCGGAGAATTCTCCGGCGCGGCGTCCTCGGCCAGCAGCTTCTCGGCGAGTGCCTTCATCGACGTGCGCTCGTTCATGGCGGTCCGCTGGATCCAGCGGAAGGCCTCGGCCTCGGTCAGCCCGCGCTCGGCCATGAGCTTGCCCTTGGCCTTCTCGACGACCTTGCGGGCCTCCAGGCGCTCCTCCAGCGAGCGCACCTCGCCGTCGAGCGCCGTCATCTCGGCGAACCGGGCGCGCGCCACCTCGATGGCCGGCACCAGGTCGTTCTTCGAGAACGGCTTGACCAGGTAGGCCATGGCGCCGGCGTCGCGGGCGCGCTCGACCAGCTCGCGCTGGCTGAAGGCGGTGAGCACGATGACCGGGGCGGTGCGGGCCTGGGCGATCTGCTCCGCCGCGGACAGGCCGTCGAGGACCGGCATCTGGATGTCGAGGATGACGAGGTCGGGCCGCAGCTGCTGGGCCTGGTCCACCGCCTGCTGCCCGTCGCCCACCTCGGCGACGACGGTGTAGCCCTCCTCCTCCAGCATCTCCTTGAGGTCGAGGCGGATCAGCGCCTCGTCCTCCGCGATGAGGACCCGGGTCGTCTCGCTGCTCACGGTCCGGAAGCCTAGCGGCGCGGACCGTGCGTCGTCCGTGCCGTTCACCACGCCCGGAACGCTGCCCGCTACCCTGCTGGGGCCGGTACCCCGGCGCGCCCCCGTACCCCAATCGGCAGAGGGAGCGGATTCAAAACCCGCGCAGTGTGCGTTCGAGTCGCACCGGGGGCACGGTGCTGTGCGTGCGGGTCGGCCCGCGCCGGCGGCCGCGGAGCCGCGTCACGGCACGGCTCCACGGTCGGTCCCTGGGCTCGAGCCGGCCGGGTGTCGGCCCCGCTCGCGGTCAGCCGACCCGGCGGTCAATACGGTGACTGCGTGACCGGCCACATGACGCCCGAGCAGTTCCGCCAGCACGGCCACGAGGTCGTCGACTGGATCGCCGACTACTGGGCGCGCATCGGGTCGTTCCCGGTCCGCTCGCAGGTCTCCCCCGGGGACGTCCGGGCCGCGCTGCCGCCGGCGCCGCCCGAGCAGGGCGAGCCGTTCGCCGCCGTCCTGGCCGACCTCGACCGCGTCGTCCTGCCCGGCCTCACGCACTGGCAGCACCCCGGCTTCTTCGGCTACTTCCCGGCGAACACCTCCGGCCCGTCGGTCCTCGGCGACCTGGTCAGCGCCGGGCTCGGCGTCCAGGGGATGTCGTGGGTGACCAGCCCGGCCGCGACCGAGCTCGAGCAGCACGTCCTCGACTGGTTCGCCGACCTGCTCGACCTGCCGGGGTCGTTCCGCTCCACCGGCACCGGCGGCGGCGTCGTGCAGGACTCCAGCTCGGGGGCCAACCTGGTCGCCCTGCTCGCGGCGCTGCACCGCGCCGGCAAGGGCGCCACGGTGCGCCACGGCGTCGAGCCGGACCGCGCCACGGTCTACGTCTCGGCCGAGACGCACTCGTCCATGGAGAAGGCGGTGCGGATCGCCGGCCTGGGCAGCGACGCCGTCCGGGTCGTCGAGGTCGACGGCGACCTGGCGATGCGGCCCGCCGCGCTCCGGGCGCGGCTGGAGCGCGACACCGCCCGCGGCTACACGCCCGTCCTGGTCTGCGCCACGGTCGGGACGACGTCGACGACGGCGGTCGACCCGCTGGCCGAGCTCGGCCCGATCTGCCGCGAGGCAGGCGTGTGGCTGCACGTCGACGCCGCGTACGCGGGCGTGAGCGCGGTCGTGCCCGAGCTGCGCGAGCTGCAGGCCGGCGTCGAGTGGGCCGACAGCTACACCACCGACGCGCACAAGTGGCTGCTCACCGGCTTCGACGCCACCCTGTTCTGGGTCGCCGACCGGGCCGCCCTCACCGGCGCGCTGGCGATCCTGCCCGAGTACCTCCGCAACGCCGCCACCGACGCCGGCGCCGTCGTCGACTACCGCGACTGGCAGATCGAGCTCGGCCGCCGCTTCCGCGCGCTCAAGCTGTGGTTCGTGCTGCGCTGGTACGGCGCCGAGGGGCTGCGCGAGCACATCCGCGGCTCGGTGGCGCTGGCGCAGGAGCTGGCGTCGTGGGCCGACTCCGACCACCGGTTCGACGTCCCCGTGCCGCACCCGCTCTCGCTGGTGTGCCTGCGGCCGCGCTGGGCCGCCGACGTGGACGCCGACGTGGCGACGATGACGCTGCTGGAGCGGCTCAACGACGGCGGCGAGGTGTTCCTGACCCACACCACGGTCGGCGGGCAGGTGGTGCTGCGGGTGGCCGTGGGCGCGCCGGCGACGACCCGGTCGCACGTCGAGCGGGCCTGGGCGCTGCTGTGCGAGAACCACGACTGGCTGGCGAACGACTTCGCCGAGCAGGCGGCGCAGCGGGCGGCCGAGGAGGCGGCGGCCCGCGCCGAGGCCGCTCGCCTCGCCGAGGAGCGGCGCGCGGCCCGGGAGGCAGCCGAGCGCGAGGCCGCAGCCGAGCGCCGGACAGCAGCCGCGCGCCAGACGGCGGCCGAGCCGGCACCCCAGCCGGACGAGGCCGTGGCCGAGGCCGAGGCCGAGGCGTCCCCCGCGGACCCGGCCGCGCCGGTGGTCGAGACGCCGGCGAGCCAGGACGAGTCGCTCACCCAGGCGGTCTCCCAGGAGGACCTGCCCACGCCTTGAGCCCGCGGCTCAGGGCGCCAGGGACCGGATGAGCCCCTCCTGGGCCACGGTGGCCACGTGGGTGCCGTCGGCGGCCCAGATCTGCCCGAGGCACAGCGCCCGGCCGGCCGAGGCGGCCGGGCTGTCCCCCTCGTAGAGGAACCACTCGTCGGGCCGCACCGGCGCGTGGAACCACACGGCGTGGTCGAGGCTGGCGCCGATGAACCCGCCCCAGCCCACGCCGAGGCGGGCGACCCCCGCCGAGAGCAGCGTCAGGTCGCTGGCGAAGGTCAGCGCCGCGGCGTGTACGGCGGGGTCGTCGGGCAGCCGGCCCAGCACCCGCAGCCACGTGCGGTGCTGGGTGTGCGGCGGCTGCTTCGCCGTGGGCTCGAACGGGTCCTCCAGGAACCGCTGCTCGATGGCGACGCCCATCGCCTTCATCCACGCCGCGCGCTCGGGGTGCCGGTCGAACATCTCCGGGATGCCGGGGAGCCCGTCGGGCCCGGGGACGTCGGGCATCGGCAGCGAGTGCTCGGCCACCGCCGCCTCCCCCGCCGTGAAGTCGGCGGTGAGCGCGAAGATCGCGACGTCCTCGCCCTTGCGCTGCTGCTGGGCGAGCACGCGGCGGGTGGTGAACGTCCGGCCGTCGCGGAGCCGCTCGACGACGTAGCGGATCTCCTCCGCCGGGTCGCCCGGGCGGAGGAAGTAGGAGTGCAGCGAGTGCACCGGCCGCTCCCCCGGCACGGTCAGGCCCGCGGCCATCAGCGCCTGCCCGGCCACCTGGCCGCCGAAGATGCGCTGCTGCTCCGTCGTCGGCGTCTGCCCCACGAACACGTCGTGGTCGCGCTCCTCGAGGCCCAGCACCGCCATCAGCGGCGCCGTCCCCTCCCCCGTCACGAGTCCGTGCCCACCTCGTGCACGCGGATCAGGTTGGTGGATCCGACGGTGTTCGGCGGGCTGCCGGCCACCACCACGACCCGGTCGCCCTCCTTGAGCCGGCCGATGGCCAGCAGCGAGAAGTCCACCTGCCGGACCATGTCGTCGGTGTGCGACACCGCGGGCACGATGAACGTCTCCACGCCCCAGGAGAGGGCCAGCTGGCTGCGCACGCGCGCGTCGACGGTGAACGCCAGCAGCGGCTGGCGCGGGTGCAGCGCGGCCAGCCGGCGGGCGGTGTCGCCGGTCTGCGTGAAGGTGGCCAGCGCCTTGACGCCGAGGATCTCGCCGATGTCCTTGGCCGCGCGCACGATCGCGCCCGACCGCGACCGCGGGACCCGCACCAGCCCCGGCACGGGGGCGTGCTCGCTCTCGACCGCGTCGATGATCCGCTCCATCGTCCGCACGGCGGCGATCGGGAACTTCCCGACCGACGTCTCGCCGGAGAGCATCACCGCGTCGGCCCCGTCGAGGACGGCGTTGGCGACGTCGGAGGCCTCGGCGCGGGTGGGCCGCGACGAGCCGATCATCGACTCGAGCATCTGGGTGGCCACGATGACCGGCTTGTTGCGCTCGCGGGCGGCCTGGACGGCGCGCTTCTGGACCAGCGGCACCTTCTCCAGCGGCAGCTCCACGCCCAGGTCGCCACGGGCGACCATGATCCCGTCGAAGGCCTCGACGATCGCCTCGAGGTTCTCGATCGCCTCGGGCTTCTCCAGCTTGGCGATGACCGGGACCTCGATGTCCTCCTCGCGCATGATGTCGCGCACCAGCTCGACGTCGTCGGGCGAGCGGACGAACGACAGGGCGACGAAGTCGACCGACAGGTGCAGGGCGAAGCGGAGGTCCTCCTCGTCCTTCTCCGACAGCGGCGGCACGCTGACCGCGACGCCGGGCAGCGACAGGCCCTTGTTGTTCGAGACCGGGCCGCCCTCGACGACCAGGCACCACACGTCGGGGCCGTCGACGTCCACCACCGACAGGGCCAGCTTGCCGTCGTCGACCAGCAGCCGGTCGCCGACGCGCACGTCGCCGGCCAGGCCCTTGTAGGTGGTCGACACGCGCTGGGCGGTGCCCTCGACGTCCTCGACGGTGATGCACACGCGGCTGCCGGTCTCCCAGACCGCGCGGCCGTCGGCGAACGTGCCGAGGCGGATCTTCGGGCCCTGCAGGTCGGCCAGGACGGCGACGGCGTGGCCGGTGTGGTCGGAGGCCTGCCGCACCACGGTGTAGGCGGCCTGGTGGTCGGCGTGCGACCCGTGGCTGAAGTTCAGCCGGGCCACGTCCATCCCGGCCTCGACGAGCGCCGTGACCTGCTCGAGGGAGCTGGTGGCCGGGCCCAGGGTGCAGACGATCTTCGCGCGGCGGGGCATGGGGAGAACGCTATCGGCCGGGCCGGGACGCCGCGGGTCCGACCCCTGTGAACGCTCACATGCGGCCCCACCAACCCCAGGACGTGACAGGGGGCCGGGCCCCGCCGCGACGGCGGGACCCGGCCCCTGGTGCCTGCGCGGGCGCTAGCGCAGCGCGACGGCGGTGGGTGTGATGGGCCGCGGCAGCATCGAGCCGCCGGTCAGCCAGGCGTCGACGGCGCCGGCCGCCGCCCGGCCCTCGGCGATCGCCCACACGATGAGCGACTGCCCGCGGCCGATGTCGCCGGCCACGAAGACGCCGGGGACGCTGGACATGAACTCGCCGTCGCGGACCACGTTGCCGCGCTGGTCCACCTCCACGCCCAGCGTGTCGACCAGGCCCTCGCGCTGCGCGCCGGTGAAGCCCATGGCCAGCAGCACCAGCTCGGCCGGCAGCTCGCGCTCGGTGCCCTCGACCTTCCGGAACCGGCCGTCGACCCGCTCGACCTCGTGGAGGAGCAGCGCGCGGACCCGGCCCTCGTCGTCGCCCAGGAAGCGCTCGGTGTTGACCGAGTAGAGCCGCTCGCCGCCCTCCTCGTGCGCGCTGGAGACGCGCATGATCATCGGGTACGTCGGCCACGGGTTGTCGGCGCCCCGGCGGTCCGGCGGTGCCGGCATGATCTCCAGCTGGGTGACCGACGCCGCGCCCTGGCGGTGCGCGGTGCCGAGGCAGTCGGCACCGGTGTCACCGCCGCCGATGATCACCACGTGCTTGCCGGTGGCGGTGATCGGCGGGGCGTCGAGCTCGCCGAGGGCCTGGCGGTTGCCGAAGGGCAGGTACTCCATCGCGAGGTGGATGCCCGCCAGCTCCCGGCCCGGGGCGGGCAGGTCGCGGCCGACGGTCGCCCCGCCGGCGAGCACGACCGCGTCGAAGTCGCCGCGCAGCTGCTCGACCGACAGGTCGGCCTCCGCCGACCCGCCGACCTCGACGCCGGTGACGAACCGCGTGCCCTCGGCGCGCATCTGGTCCAGCCGCCGGTCCAGGACGGCCTTCTCCATCTTGAACTCGGGGATGCCGTAGCGGAGCAGCCCGCCGATCCGGTCGGCCCGCTCGAAGACGGTCACGTCGTGCCCGGCCCGGGTCAGCTGCTGGGCGGCGGCCAGCCCGGCGGGGCCCGAGCCCACGACGGCGACCTTCTTGCCCGTGCGCTCCTGCGGCGGCACCGGCTTGACCAGGTCGCGCTGGAACGCCTGGTCGACGATCTCCCACTCGATCTGCTTGATCGTGACCGGCGACTCCTGCAGGTTCAGCACGCAGGAGCCCTCGCACGGCGCCGGGCACAGCTTCCCGGTGAACTCCGGGAAGTTGTTGGTCGCGTGCAGCCGCTCGATCGCCTCGGTCCAGTCGTCGCGGCGGGCGAGGTCGTTCCACTCCGGGATCAGGTTGCCCAGCGGGCAGCCGTGGTGGCAGAACGGGATGCCGCAGTCCATGCAGCGGGCCGCCTGCTCGCGCACGGCGGTCACCGGGAAGACGGCGTCCTCCCCGTTCTGCCGGGAGAGGTAGACGTCCTTCCAGTCCAGCAGCCGCAGCTCGACCGGGCGCCGCGGGGGCAGCTTCCGCTCGTACTTCAGGAATCCGGTCTGGTCAGCCACGAGCGGCCTCCATCAGGGCAAGGTCGACGTCGGTCCCGTTGGCCTCGGCCATCCGCTGGGCCTCGAGCGCCCGGCGGTAGTCGCGCGGCATGATCACGCTGAACTGGTCGGCCCAGCGGCCCCAGTCCGCCAGCAGCGCGGCGGCGACCGGCGACTCGGTCTCGGCGTGGTACCGCACGAGCACCTCGCGCAGCCAGTGCGCGTCCTCGCCGTCCAGCGCCTCGACGTCGACCATCTCGGGGTTGACCCGGTGCCGGGCGAGGTCGAGGACGTAGCCGATGCCGCCCGACATGCCGGCGGCGACGTTGCGGCCGGTGGGACCGAGGATCACCGCGCGGCCGCCGGTCATGTACTCCAGCGCGTGGTCGCCGACGCCCTCGACCACGGCCAGCGCGCCGGAGTTGCGGACGCAGAACCGCTCGCCCACCCGGCCGCGCAGGAAGATCTCGCCGCCGGTGGCGCCGTAGGCGATGACGTTGCCCGCGATGACGTTGTCCTCGGCGGCGAAGGTGGCCTCGCGCGCCGGGCGGACGACGATCCGCCCGCCGGAGAGGCCCTTGCCCACGTAGTCGTTGCCGTCGCCGAACAGCCGCATGCTGATGCCGCGCGGCAGGAAGGCGCCGAAGGACTGGCCGGCCGACCCGGTGAAGGTCAGGT
Source organism: Blastococcus sp. SYSU D00669 (assembly GCF_054050715.1). Lineage (NCBI taxonomy): Bacteria > Bacillati > Actinomycetota > Actinomycetes > Geodermatophilales > Geodermatophilaceae > Blastococcus > Blastococcus sp. SYSU D00669. Next base: position 19,513 of record NZ_JBJGZV010000025.1, on the reverse strand, counting down.
CGATGGTGCCGTCGGGCAGGCCCTCGCCGCCGAAGCGGCGGGTCACCATCGAGCCGAGCATCGTGCCCACGGTGCGGTTGACGTTGCGCACCGGCAGCTCGAGGCTGACCGGCCGCGCGTCGAGCAGCGCGCCCTCGCACAGCTGGATCAGCGTCTGGTCCAGCGCGACGTCGAGGCCGTGGTCCTGCTCGCGGACCTGGCGGCGCACCGCGCCCTCGGGCAGCTCCGGCACCGACAGCATCGGCGACAGGTCCAGCCCGGCGGCCTTCCAGTGGTCGACCGCCTTGCGGGTGTCGAGCAGCTCGACGTGGCCGACGGCCTCGTCCAGCGAGCGGAAGCCCAGCTCGGCGAGGTACTGCCGCACCTGCTCGGCCAGGAACTCGAAGAACGTGACGACGAACTCCGGCCGCCCGGTGAACCGCTTGCGCAGCTCCGGGTTCTGCGTGGCCACGCCGACCGGGCAGGTGTCGAGGTGGCAGACGCGCATCATCACGCAGCCGGAGACCACCAGCGGCGCGGTGGCGAAGCCGTACTCCTCGGCACCGAGCAGCGCGGCGATCACGACGTCGCGCCCGGTCTTCATCTGCCCGTCCACCTGGACGACGATGCGGTCGCGCAGCCCGTTGGCCAGCAGGGTCTGCTGGGTCTCGGCCAGCCCCAGCTCCCACGGGGAGCCGGCGTGCTTGAGCGAGGTCAGCGGGGCGGCACCGGTCCCGCCGTCGTGCCCGGAGATCAGGACGACGTCGGAGTGCGCCTTGCTCACCCCGGCCGCGACCGTCCCGACCCCGACCTCGGCGACCAGCTTGACGTGGACCCGCGCCTGGTTGTTGGCGTTCTTCAGGTCGTGGATCAGCTGCTTGAGGTCCTCGATCGAGTAGATGTCGTGGTGCGGCGGCGGGCTGATCAGCCCCACGCCCGGCGTGGAGTGCCGGGTGCGCGCCACCCACGGGTAGACCTTGCCGCCGGGCAGCTGGCCGCCCTCGCCGGGCTTGGCCCCCTGCGCCATCTTGATCTGGATGTCGTCGGCGTTGACCAGGTACTCGCTGGTGACGCCGAACCGGCCGCTGGCCACCTGCTTGATCGCCGAGCGGCGCAGGTCGCCGTTGGGGTCGGGGACGAACCGGTCGGGGTCCTCGCCGCCCTCACCGGTGTTCGACCGCGCGCCGAGCCGGTTCATCGCGATGGCGAGCGTCTCGTGGGCCTCCTGCGAGATGGAGCCGTAGCTCATCGCGCCGGTGGAGAACCGCTTGACGATCTCGCTGACCGGCTCGACCTCCTCGATCGGCACGGGCGGGCGCACGCCGGTCTTCAGCGTGAAGAGCCCGCGCAGCGTCGCCGCCTCCTCGGAGAGCTGGTCGACCGTCTTCGTGTACCGCTCGAAGACGTCGTACTGCCGCGCGCGGGTGGCGTGCTGGAGGAGGAACACCGTCTCGGGGTTGAACAGGTGCACCTCGCCCTCGCGGCGCCACTGGTACTCGCCCCCGGTCTCGAGCTTGCGGTGCGCGCGCTCGGTCGGGTTCGGCGGGTAGGCACGGCGGTGGCGGATCGCCACCTCCTCGGCCAGGACGTCGATGCCGACGCCGCCGAGCGGGCAGGAGGTGCCGGTGAAGTACTCGTCGACGATCTCGCGGGACAGGCCGACGGCCTCGAAGATCTGCGCCATCGTGTACGAGCCGACGGTGCTGATGCCCATCTTGCTCATCACCTTGAGCACGCCCTTGCCGAGCGCCTTGACCACGTTGCGCACGGCCTGGGACGCCTCGACGCCGGTGAGCGAGCCGTCGCGGATGAGGTCCTCGATCGACTCGAACGCCAGGTAGGGGTTGACCGCGGCGGCGCCGTAGCCGAGCAGCAGGGCGACGTGGTGCACCTCGCGGCAGTCGCCGGACTCGACGACCAGGCCCACCTTCATCCGGGTCTTCTGCCGGACGAGGTGGTGGTGCACCGCGGAGGTCATCAGCAGCGAGGGGATCGGCGCGCGCTTCTCGTCGGCGTCGCGGTCGGAGAGCACGATGATGCGGGCACCCGCCGCGATCGCCTTGCTGACCTTGGTCCGCAGGTCCTCGATGGCCTGGGCCAGCGCCGGCCCGCCGCCGTTGACGTCGAAGTGACCGGTGATCCGGACGGCGGCGAAACCGGGCAGGTCGCCGTCGTCGTCGATGTGCAGGATCTTGGCCAGCTCGTCGTTGTCGATGACCGGGTACGGCAGGAACACCTGCCGGCAGGAGGCCGGCGCGGCCTCCAGGAGGTTCTGCTCCGGGCCGAACGTGCGCCCCAGGCTGGTGACCAGCTCCTCGCGGATCGCGTCCAGCGGCGGGTTGGTCACCTGGGCGAACAGCTGGCCGAAGTAGTCGTAGATCAGCCGCGAGCGGTCCGAGAGCGCCGCGACCGGGGTGTCGGTGCCCATCGAGCCGATCGGCTCGGCGCCGGCCGAGGCCATCGGGGTGAGCAGCAGCCGCAGCTCCTCCTCGGTGTAGCCGAAGACCAGCTGGCGGCGGACGACGGACTCGTGGCTGGGCCGCGACCGGCGGCGCTCGGGCAGCGAGGGCAGCTGCACCAGGCCGGCGTGCAGCCAGTCGTCGTAGGGCTGGGCGGTCGCCAGCTCGCCCTTGACCTCCTCGTCGGAGACGATCCGCCCCTGGGCGGTGTCGACGAGGAACATGCGGCCCGGCTGCAGCCGGCCCTTGGCCACGACGTCGCCGGCCGGGATGTCGAGGACGCCGACCTCGCTGGCGAGCACCACCAGGTCGTCCTTGGTGTGCCACCAGCGGCCCGGGCGCAGCCCGTTGCGGTCGAGGACGGCGCCGATGAGCGTGCCGTCGGTGAAGGCGACCGCGGCCGGCCCGTCCCACGGCTCCATGATCGAGGAGTGGAACCGGTAGAAGGCCCGGCGGGCCGGGTCCATCTCGTCGTGGTTCTCCCACGCCTCCGGGATCATCATGAGGATCGCGTGCGGCAGCGACCGGCCCGACAGGTGCAGCAGCTCGAGCACCTCGTCGAAGGTCGCCGAGTCGCTGAAGTCGCTGGCGGTGATCGGGAAGATCCGGTCCAGGCCGAGCTCGGCGGCGGGGCTGCCCTCGGGGGCGTCGAAGAGCTCGGTCTCCAGCATCGCCTCGCGGGCGCGCATCCGGTTCCGGTTGCCCTTGACGGTGTTGATCTCGCCGTTGTGGGCGATCAGCCGGAACGGGTGGGCCAGCGGCCAGCTCGGGAACGTGTTGGTGGAGAACCGGCTGTGCACCAGCGCGATCGCCGACTCGTAGCGCTCGTCGCGCAGGTCGGGGAAGAACGCCGGCAGCTGGTCGGTGGTCAGCATGCCCTTGTAGCCGAGGGTGCGCGAGGACAGCGAGACGACGTACAGCGAGCTGCCGGCCTCGCGGGCGGAGCGCTCGGCCCGCTTGCGCAGCACGAAGGCGCGCCGCTCGAGCCGGCTCACGCCGTTGCAGGTCACCGGGCCGCCGTAGGCCTTCGTGTCGGCGCGCGCGGCCATCGTCTCGGCGACGAAGACCTGAGCGAAGTGCGGCATGACGGCCAGCGCGGTCGGGCCGACGTCGGCGCCCTCGGGGTCGACCGGGACCTCGCGCCAGCCCAGGACGGTCAGGCCCTCCTCGGCGGCCAGCCGGGCGACGTCCTCGACCCGCGCGGCCCGCTGGGCCTCGTCGACGGGGAGGAAGGCCAGGCCGACGGCGTACTCGCCGAGCGGCGGCAGCTCGAACCCGACGCTGGCGCGCAGCAGCGCGTCGGGGATCTGCGTGAGGATGCCCGCGCCGTCGCCGGAGTTCGGCTCGGAGCCGGCGGCGCCCCGGTGGTCGAGGTTGTGCAGCGCGGTCAGCCCGGCGGCGACGATCGCGCGGGACCGGCGCCCGCGGGCGTCGGCGACGAAGGCGACGCCGCAGGCGTCCTTGTCGTTCGCCGGGTCGTAGAGCCCGGAGGCCTGGGGCACCGCGGAGAACGGCACGGCGGGGGCGGAGAGCTCGGACATGTCACTCCCGTCGTCGGCTGGCGCCCGCGCCGGTCGGAGGAGGACGGTCGCGAGGAGGCCGGGGTGGTCAGTGGTGGGCGGCAGAGGAGCAGCGCGCGTTCCGCTTGTCACCGGACGGCTCGGCTCCGAGGGCCCACCGGGCGGGTGTCCGTTGGGCTGTCGTCCACGGGGCGGCACTGGCCCGGTTCCGACGAGGTCGGACCCGGTCAGGATCGCTGGCGGGTCCGGTCAGAAGAGTACACAGCCGTAACACGGGCCGAACGCGAGTAAACCCCGGGGACGGCGCGTCGTCGTCAGCGTGTGGTATTCGGGGGCTGGTCCGGGCGTCCGCGCTGGTCAGCGGCGAGTGGACGGTCGGGGTCGGCGTCGCCGGCGGGCTCGTCGGCGGACGCCGCGGTGGAGCCGCCGGCGCCGGCGGGGCGTTCCGCGGCCGCGACTGTGTCCTTCGTCGCGCCCCGCCGGATGACCTCGCGCGGCCGGCCCCGCTGCAGCACGAGGTAGGCGACGGCGAGCAGGCCGACGATGATCGAGGTGAACACGTTGAGGCGCAGGCCGAAGAAGTGCTCGGCCTCGTCGATGCGCAGGCTCTCGATCCAGCCGCGGCCCAGGCAGTACAGCGCGACGTACAGGGCGAAGGCGCGCCCGTGGCTCAGGCGGAAGAACCGGTCGGCCCACACGACGATGCCGGCGGCGATCAGGTTCCACACCAGCTCGTAGAGGAACGTCGGGTGGTACAGCGCGACGTCGAGGTAGCCGGGCAGCCGGTGCACCGGGTCGATCTCCAGCGCCCACATCACGTCGGTGGGGCGCCCGTACAGCTCCTGGTTGAACCAGTTGCCCAGCCGGCCGACGGCCTGGGCGACGAGGAGGCCCGGCGCGATGGCGTCGGCGAACGCCGGCAACGGGATCTTCCGGCGCCGGCAGGCGATCCAGGCCCCGACGGCGCCGAGGGCGATCGCGCCCCAGATGCCGAGGCCGCCCTCCCAGATGGCGAAGGCCTTGAGCGGGTCCCCGTCCTCGCCGAAGTACGGCTCCGGCGTGGTGATCACGTGGTAGAGCCGGCCGCCGATGATCCCGAAGGGGACGGCCCAGACGGCGATGTCGAGGACGTCGCCCTTCGCGCCCCCGCGGGCGACCCAGCGCTTCTCGCCGATCCAGCACGCGGCGACGATGCCGGCGATGATGCACAGCGCGTAGGCCCGCAGCGGGAAGGGACCGAGCTCCCAGACCGCCTGCGACGGGCTCGGGATCGACGCGAGAGTCACCGGAGCACCGTACGGCGCCGGACGCCCTCGGCGAGGTTGCCGGCCAGCGTGCCGGCCGCCGTGGCGGCGGCCTGCTCGTCGGCGGCGTCGAGCAGCACCCGCACGAACGCCGAGCCGACGATCACGCCGTCGGCGAAGGCGGCGACCTCGGCGGCCTGGTCGGCATTCGAGACCCCCAGGCCGACGCACACCGCGAGACCGGGGGCCGCCGCGCGGGTGCGGGCGACCAGCTTCTCGGCGGCGTCGCCGACCGTGGCGCGGGTGCCGGTCACGCCCATCGTGGAGGCGGCGTAGACGAAGCCGCGGCAGGCCGCGGTGGTGGACCGCAGCCGGGCGTCGGTGGACGACGGCGCGACGAGGAAGACGCGGTCGAGGCCGTGCGCGTCGGAGGCGGCGATCCACTCGCCGGCCTCGTCGGGGATCAGGTCGGGGGTGATCGCCCCCGCTCCCCCGGCGGCGGCCAGGTCGGCGGCGAACCGCTCGACGCCGTACCGCTCGATGGGGTTCCAGTAGCTCATCACCACCGGGACGGCGCCGGCGGCGGCCACCGCCTCGACCGCCCGCAGCACGTCGCGCATGCCGACGCCGGCCCGGACGGCGACCTCGACCGCCTGCTGGATGACCGGCCCGTCCATGCCCGGGTCGCTGTAGGGGACGCCGACCTCGACGACGTCGGCGCCGCCCTCGACCGCGGCCACCATCGCCGCGATCGAGCCCTCGACGCTCGGGTAGCCGACGGGGACGTACGCGATCAGGGCCGCGCGGTCGTGGGCCTTCGCCCCCGCGATCGCCTCGGCCGACGAGCTCATGCCGACTCCCCTGCGTCCTGGCCGGCCACGGCCTCGTCGTTGGTGACCGCGCCCTCGGTGGGCTGCTGATCGGTGTCCAGGCCCGGGCCGGGGGCGGCGTCGTCCCGGTCGCCGAGGCCGAACCACCGCGACGCCGTCTCGACGTCCTTGTCCCCGCGGCCGGAGAGGTTGACCAGCAGCAGGGCCTCGGGGCCGAGCTCCCGGCCGAGCACCAGCGCGCCGGCGAGCGCGTGCGCCGACTCGATCGCCGGGATGATCCCCTCGGTGCGGCAGAGCAGCGCGAAGGCCTCCATCGCCTCGGCGTCGGTGACCGCGCGGTACTCGGCCCGGCCGATGTCGTGCAGGTAGGAGTGCTCGGGGCCGACGCCGGGGTAGTCGAGGCCGGCGCTGATCGAGTGCGACTCGATCGTCTGCCCGTTCTCGTCCTGCAGCAGGTAGGAGCGGGCGCCGTGCAGCACGCCCGGCGTCCCGCCGGTGATGGTCGCGGCGTGCCGCCCGGTGTCGACGCCGTCCCCGCCGGCCTCCAGGCCGATCAGCCGCACGCCCTCGTCCGGCACGAACGCGGTGAAGATGCCGATCGCGTTGGAGCCGCCGCCGACGCAGGCCAGGACGGCGTCGGGCAGCCGGCCGGCCCGCTCGAGCACCTGGGCGCGCGCCTCGTCGCCGATGACCCGCTGGAAGTCGCGGACCATGGCCGGGAACGGGTGCGGGCCGGCGACGGTGCCGAAGACGTAGTTCGTCGTCTCGACGTTGGTGACCCAGTCGCGGAAGGCCTCGTTGATCGCGTCCTTGAGGGTGCGCGAGCCGGTGGACACCGGGATCACCTCGGCGCCGAGCAGCCGCATGCGGGCGACGTTGAGCGCCTGCCGGCGGGTGTCCTCCTCGCCCATGTAGATGGTGCAGGACAGCCCCATCAGCGCGGCGGCGGTGGCGGTGGCGACGCCGTGCTGGCCGGCGCCGGTCTCGGCGATGACCCGCTGCTTGCCGATGCGCTTGGTGAGCAGTGCCTGGCCCAGCACGTTGTTGATCTTGTGCGAGCCGGTGTGGTTGAGGTCCTCGCGCTTGAGCAGCACCGTGGCGCCGCCGGCGTGCTCGGCGAACTTCGGCACCTCGGTGACCGGGCTGGGCCGGCCGGTGTAGTCGCGCTGCAACCGCTCGAACTCGGCGGCGAAGGCCGGGTCGACCCGCATCGCCTCGTAGGCCTCGGTCAGCTCGTCGAGGGCGGCGATCAGCGCCTCGGGGACGAAGCGCCCGCCGAAGATCCCGAAGTGCCCCGTCGCGTCCGGCCAGCTCGGCCGCGCCGGCACGAGACGGTCCTCGGGCGGGTGCAGCGAGCTGGTCGTCATGCGCCCAGCTTAAGGACCCGGCCGCCCCTCACCGCCCGCGCGTTCGCGGCGGCCCCTGCCGGGATGTCAGCGGGCGGCGCGCGGGGTGGCCGGGTGCGACCCCGCCGTGACCAGGTCGGCGACCGCCTGCCGGGCGTCGCCGGCGGTCACCAGGCCCTCGCCGACGAGCACGGCGTCGGCGCCGGCGGCCGCGTAGCCGATCAGGTCGTGCGGCCCGCGGACGCCGGACTCGGCCACCTTGACCACGCCCGAGGGCAGCCCCGGGGCGATCCGCTCGAACGTCGAGCGGTCGACCTGCAGCGTGGTCAGGTCGCGGGCGTTGACCCCGATCACCGACGCCCCGGCGGCGAGCGCGCGGTCGGCCTCGGCCTCGGTGTGCACCTCGACCAGGGCGGTCATGCCGAGCGACTCCACCCGCTCGAGCAGCCCGGTGAGGGCGTTCTGCTCCAGCGCGGCGACGATCAGCAGGCAGACGTCGGCGCCGTGCGCGCGGGCCTCGTGCACCTGGTAGCTGGAGACGATGAAGTCCTTGCACAGCACCGGGACGTCGACGGCGGCGCGGACGGCGTCGAGGTCGGCCTGCGAGCCGCCGAAGCGGCGCCGCTCGGTGAGCACGCTGATCACCCGGGCGCCGCCGGCGGCGTACTGGCGGGCCAGCTCCGCGGGGTCGGGGATGTCGGCCAGCGCGCCCTTGGACGGGCTCTGCCGCTTCACCTCGGCGATGACGCCGACGCCGGGCGCGCGCAGGGCCGCGAACGCGTCGAGCGCGGGGCGCGCGTCGAGGGCGGCGGCCCGCACGTCGGCCAGCGGCGTGAGCGCCTCCCGGGCGGCGAGGTCCTCGCGCACACCGGCGACGATCTGCTGGAGGACGTTGCCGCGGGACTCGGTCACGCCGCCACCGTGCCGGGGTGTGGGCTGGCGCACACGCCTCGGGGGTTTCTCGGACTCTGCACGGGATACGTCCCCTCACCAGGCGGATCGGTGGAACCACTCTAGAGGCGCACCCGGACGGTTCCGATCCGGGGGCGTCGCCCTGGCCTGCCCTCCCACCTGCTAGTGCGTCCCGCGCCCGGGCGCGTCGCGCGCACCCGCCGCCCCGTGGCCGGCACCCGCCGGGGGTGGCCGGCGGTGTGCGGATCCGGCGCATCCCCGCGTCGGGAACGCGCCCGTCCGCGCACATCACCGGTTGCGGCCGCGCTCCGGCGGGTCTTCGGCCGGTTCCTCGGTGGGGTCCTCGCCGCGGTCGAGGGCCCGCCAGGCGTCGTCCGCCCGCTGCTCGCCGGTGCGGGGGGCGGCGGCCGCTCGCGACGCCGGGTCGCCGGGCCGCTGGTAGCGGCGGCCCATCGCCGGCCAGCCGCGGCCGCGGACGACGACGAGCGCACCGGCGGCGACCGCGAGCAGGCCGGCCACCAGCACGAGGACCGGCCCGGCGGCCGCCAGGTCGGTGCGGGCCCCGGCGAGGGCGTCGTCGAGCACGGGCAGGTCGGCCGCGGCGACGTCGACCCGGCCGGCGAGCACGGCGCCGCCGGACCAGGCCAGCACGCCGCCCGCGACGACGACGAGGACGCCGACACCGAGCCGGGCCGCTCCGCGCACCGCGACGAGGACCACGGCCGCCGCGAGCAGCAGCAGACCGGTCGCGGGGACCAGCGGCGCGGCGTCCGAGCCGCTCAGCACCGCGCTCACCGGCGGCAGCGGCGGCTGCCGGTCGGCGGTGACCTCGGCCCAGCGCTGACCGGCGGCCACCAGCGCCAGCGCGCCGGCCGCCGCCGCCCCGGCCACCGCCGCGGTCAGCTCACGGCGCTGGTTCACCCTGCTCGACCGTCCGCCTCCGCCCGGCGGAGCCGGCTGGTCGGCAGAGCGGCTCACCGCACCTCCCGCAGGCCCTCCGCCGTCGCGATCGCCGACAGCACCGCCCGGGCCTTGTGCCGGGTCTCGGCCTCCTCGGTGGCCGGGTCGCTGTCGGCCACCACCCCGGCGCCGGCCTGCACGTACGCCCTGCCCTGGTGCAGCACGGCGGTGCGGATCGCGATCGCCATGTCCATGTCGCCGCTGGCGTCGAGGTAGCCGACGGTGCCCGCGTACAGCGCCCGCCGGGTCGGCTCGAGGGTCTCGATGATCTCCATCGCCCGCGGCTTCGGGGCGCCGGAGACCGTGCCGGCCGGGAAGGTGGCGTCGAAGACGTCGAGCGCGTCGCGGCCCTCCTCGAGCTGCCCCGAGACGGTCGAGACCAGGTGCATGACGTGGCTGTAGTGCTCGATCCGCATGAAGTCGGGCACCTCGACGGTGCCCGGCACGCACACCCGCCCGAGGTCGTTGCGGGCCAGGTCGACCAGCATCACGTGCTCGGCCCGCTCCTTGGGGTCGGCCTTGAGCGCCTCGGCGAGCCGGACGTCCTCCTCCGGCGTCGCCCCCCGCGGCCGGGTGCCGGCCGGCGGGTGGACGACGGCCGACGTGCCGGTCACCGTCACCAGCGCCTCGGGCGAGGAGCCGACGACGTCGAACGGCGACTCCCGGCCGGCGAAGCGCAGCAGGTACATGTACGGCGACGGGTTGCTGGTGCGCAGCACCCGGTACAGGTCCAGCGCGTCGACGGCGGTGGCCACCTCGAACCGCTGGCTGAGCACGACCTGGAAGGCGTCGCCGGCCCGGATGTGCTCGCGGATCCGCTCGACGCCCTGCTCGTAGACGCCGGGCGCCATGTTGCTGCGCACCTGCGGCACCTCGGCGGTCTCCAGCACCGCGATGCTCGCCGGCGTCGCCTTGGTGAGGTCGGCGGCCATGGCGTCGAGCCGGGTCACCGCGTCCTCGTACGCCTGCGGCGTGCGCTCGAGGGCGTTGGCGATGAGCAGCACCGTGCCGTCGTGGTGGTCGACGACGGCGAGGTCGGTCACCAGCATCATCGCGAGCTCGGGCATGCCGAAGTCGTCGACGCTCCGCACCGGCAGCCGCTCCAGCCGCCGGACGACGTCGTAGCCGAGGTAGCCGACCAGCCCGCCGGTGAGCGGCGGCAGGCCCTCGGTGCGCGGCGTCCGCAGCGCGCGGGCCAGCCGGCGGACGGCGGCCAGGGGATCGGCCGGCAGCCCCTCGGTCAGGCCGGGGATCGGCTCCCCCAGCCACTGCGTGGCGCCGTCCCGCTCGGTGAGGACGCCGGCGCTGCGGACCCCGACGAAGCTGTACCGGGACCACTGCTTGCCCTGCTCGGCCGACTCCAGCAGCACCGTGCCCGGGCGGCCGGCGGCGAGCTTGCGGTAGATGCCGACGGCGGTCTCGCCGTCGGCGAGCAGCCGCCGGGTGACCGGCACGACCGGTTGGTCGAGCCGCGCGAACTCCTCCGCCGTCGGCGAGGTGACGCCGAGCCTCACGACGTCACCGCCAGCGGGCGGTGGAAGCACGACCGCTCGCCCGTGTGGCACGCCGGGCCCTCCTGGTCGACGAGCACCAGCAGCGCGTCGCCGTCGCAGTCCAGGCGGACGTCCTTGACCCACTGCCGGTGGCCCGAGGTCTCGCCCTTCACCCAGTGCTCGCGGCGGCTGCGCGACCAGTAGGTGGCCCGGCCGGTGGTGAGCGTGCGGTGCAGGGCCTCGTCGTCCATCCAGGCGAGCATGAGCACCTCGCCGGTGTCGTGCTGCTGGACGACGGCGGCGACCAGCCCCGCGGGATCGCGGCGCAGCGCTGCGGCGAGCTCCGGCGCCAGGGCGGACTCGACCGGTGGGACGGCGGACATGCGCCGATCATCCCCGCTCAGGGCGCCGCGGGCGGCACCGGACCTCCCGCGGTCGCGCGCTGGTGCCGGAACCACGCCCCGACCGAGGCCGTGCCGGCCAGTCCGAGCGCGGTGCCGGCGAGCGCGGCGAAGCCCAGCGCCACGACGACGATCACCGGTCCGTCCCCGTGCTCGAACTCCTCGGTCATGGCCCGGGCCAGCCAGTAGACGGCGATGACGAGCACGAGGACCAGGCCGGCCAGCAGCACCGGCCGCCCGATCCCGTTCAGCGCCAGCAGGGCCGCCACCAGCACGAGCACCCCGCAGGCCAGCTCGACCAGGGCGACGACGTAGCCCTCGGGGAAGCCGGGCTCGCCGGGGTCGGTGAAGGCCTCGCTGAAGCCGGCGATGAAGTAGGTGACGACCGCCCCGAGCATCGCCGCGACCGCCACGACGAGCGCGAGGACGCACGCGGCGATCAGCGTGCCCGGACGCCGGGGCCTCGGTGGCGGCGGTGGCGGCCAGGGCGGCGGCGGGGGCCACGGGTGGCTCACGGCCGCGCCGTCCCGGTGAACCAGGCCCTCCCCGCGCCGAGCAGGACCATGCCGAGGCCGACCGCCGGGCCGGCCGCGAACAGGAAGACGAACGCCAGCAGCGCCGTGGTCGGGTCGCCGCCGGGGATCTCGTCGCCGAAGGTGGTGAGCCGGACCGCCCAGTACACGCAGAGCAGCAGCTGGAGGGCCAGGGACACGACGAGCACCACGTGCGCCGGCCGACGCCGGCTGTTGAGCGCCATCACGCCGCCCACGATGAGCAGCACCGCCGAGCCCACCTGCACGAAGCCGAGCACCGTGCCCTCGGTGGCCAGCCCCTCGGCCTCCCCGGAGCCGTCGAGGTCGGCGGCGAAGCCGACGAACGAGGCCAGGAACACCACGTACACCGACGCGAGCAGCACCAGCCCGGCCTGCACGAAGGCGAGCACGGCCGCGGTGATCACCTGCCCGGGGCGCTTGGGCCCCTGCGGCACCGGCACCCAGGGCTGCGGGTAGCCGGGCGGGTAGCCCGCGTAGGGCTGCGGCGGGAAGCCGTAGGGGGTGGCCGGGTAGCCGACCGCGGCCGGCGGCGGCGCGGTGGCCGGCGGGCCGGCGTAGGGGGCGCCCGGCTGGGTGGGCGTGTCGGGGTTCGCCCAGGGGTCGGACATCAGAGCTCGGCCGCCAGGGCCCGGCCGGCCGTGCGCCCGGAGAACAGGCAGCCGCCGAGGAAGGTGCCCTCCAGCGAGCGGTAGCCGTGCATGCCGCCACCGCCGAAGCCGGCCACCTCCCCCGCCGCGTACAGGCCGGGGATCGGGTCGCCGCCCGGCCGCAGCACGCGGCCGGACAGGTCGGTCTCCAGGCCGCCGAGCGTCTTGCGGGTGAGCAGGTTGAGCCGGACGGCGACCAGCGGGCCGGCCTCCGGGTCGAGGATCCGGTGCGGCGACGCCACCCGGATCAGCTTGTCGCCGAGGTAGTTGCGCGCGCTGCGGATCGCCATCACCTGGAGGTCCTTGCTGAACGGGTTGGCGATCTCGCGGTCGCGGCAGACGATCTCCGCCTCCACCGTGGCGACGTCCAGGGCCGGCTCGCCGCCGGTGACCCGGTTCATCCCCGCGACCAGCTCGGGCACGGTGCGGGCCACCACGAAGTCCTCGCCGTTCTCGAGGAAGCGCTGCACCGGCGGGGCGACCTCGACCCGGGCGCGCTTGAGCAGCAGGCGGACGTCCTTGCCGGTCAGGTCGGGGTTCTGCTCGGAGCCGGAGAGGGCGAACTCCTTGCCCACGATGCGCTGGGTGGAGACGAACCAGGTGTGCTCGTACCCGGTCTGGCCGATGTGGGCGAGCGTGCCGAGGGTGTCGAACCCGGGGAACAGCGGCACCGGCAGCCGCTGGCCGGTCGCGTCGAGCCACAGCGACGACGGGCCGGGCAGGATCCGGATGCCGTGCCGGTCCCACACCGGCGAGTGGTTGGCGACGCCCTCGGTGTAGTGCCACATGCGGTCGCGGTTGACGACGCTGGCGCCGGCCGCCTCCGTCGCCTCCAGCATCCGGCCGTCGACGTGCGCGGGGACGCCGGACAGCAGCCGCTGCGGCGCGGGCCCCAGGCGGGCCGGCCAGTTCTTGCGCACGAGCTCGTGGTTGCCGCCGATGCCGCCGGCGGTGACGACGACGGCCTGCGCGGTGATCTCGAACGGCTCCAGCTCGACGCGGGAGCTGGCCTCCCCGCGGGCCACCTCGCTGGGCTCGAGCACGTGGCCGCGCACGCCGGTGACCGCCCCGCCGCCGACGGCCAGCTCGTCCACCCGGTGCCGGAACCGCAGCTGCACCAGCCCGCGCTCGACGGCGTCATGCACCCGGCGGGCGAACGGCGCGACGATGCCCGGGCCGGTGCCCCAGACGATGTGGAAGCGCGGCACGGAGTTGCCGTGGCCGGTGGCGGTGTAGCCGCCGCGCTCGGCCCAGCCGACGATCGGGAAGAAGCCGATGCCCTGCTCCCTCAGCCAGGCGCGCTTCTCGCCGGCGGCGAACTGCAGGTAGGCCTCGGCCCACTGGCGCGGCCAGTGGTCCTCCTCGCGGTCGAACGAGGCGGTGCCGAACCAGTCCTGGCGGGCCAGCTCGAGCGAGTCGCGCACGCGCAGCCGGCGCTGCTCGGGCGAGTCGACCAGGAACAGCCCGCCGAAGGACCACCACGCCTGCCCGCCGAGGGACTGCTCCGGCTCCTGCTCGAGCAGCACCACGCGCTTGCCGGCGTCGGCCAGCTCGGCGGTGGCGACCAGGCCGGCGAGGCCGGCTCCCACGACGACGACGTCGGTCTCGGTTGTCACGCCCCGGACGCTAGCGGGCCGGGCGGCCGTCCCGCCGTCCCCCGGGAGCGCGAGTCCGCCGACCCGGCGCCCGGCCCCGCGCGGTCCACTCCCGCACCGGGCGGCGCAGGGTGAGCGCCAGGCAGCCGATCGGGCCGACGAGCAGCAGCAGCGCCTGCCACAGCGCGGCCCCGCCGCCGAGCGCGCCGAACAGCGCGACGAGCGCCAGCAGGCCGAGCAGCAGGACGACGGCGGCCGCGGTCTGCACCAGCCAGCCGCGGCCGCGGCCGAGGAGGACCAGCGCCGCGCCGGCCAGGGCGACCAGGGCCAGCACCGCGGGGACGACGACGAACCAGTCGAGGACCTCGGGGTCGCGGAGCAGCCAGGCCAGCCAGAGGTACTCAGCGGCGACGAGGACGCCGAAGACCGCGGCGACCGGCGCCTCCACCGGGCGGGTCGGCGCGGCGGGCGGGGCGGTGCGGCCGAGCGGCGCCGACCGCGGCGAGCGGCGGGGCGCCACCCGGGAGCGCGACGAGCTGGACGGCATGGCCGACAGGGTAGGACCGGGAGCTGGTCAGCAGCTCACGGCCGGCTGGACGTCGCCCGGACCGACCCGGGGTGCAGCTTCTGCCGGCGGCGGCGGGCGACCCAGTGCCGGACCTGCGGCAGCGCGGCGAGCACCGTCGCCGCGACGCCGACCGCCCAGGCGAAGCCGTGGAACCACGAGAAGCCGTCGCCGAGGCCGCCCTGGGCCAGGCCCACGGTCATCAGCACCGCCAGGATCGCGGCGGGCACCGCCAGGCCCAGCCACGAGCTGCCCAGCAGGAGGCGGACCGCGCCGACGAGCAGCGCCGCCGTCCACCCGATGGTGAGGACGAGGACCATCCACTGCCCGGCGTCGTCGCCGACGGTGCCGGCGACGCTCTGCGCGGCGCTGCCGAGCGACAGGGTGATGAACGCGCCGGGCAGGGCGAGCACCGCGGCGGTCGCCGCCGCGACGGGCGGGCGGCGCTGCGGGTCGGTGGCCTCGGGCACGGCACGCAGCCTACGGCCGCGGTGTGGTCGCGACCACAGCGCGCGCCTCAGCCCACCGGTTCGGGTTCGCCCGCCGACGAGCGCCGCCACGAGGCGTGCAGCCGGGCGTACGGCCCCTCGGCCTCGACCAGCTCCTCGTGCGTGCCGCGCTGGACGACCCGGCCGGCGTCGACGACCAGGACCTCGTCGGCCCGCTCGGCGGTGGACAGGCGGTGCGCGATGGTCAGCGTGGTGCGGCCGTCGGTGAGCTTGTCCAGGGCGCGGGTGAGCCGCTGCTCGGTGGCCGGGTCGACCGCGCTGGTGGCCTCGTCGAGGACCAGCAGGTCGGGGTCGGCGACGTAGGCGCGGGCGACCGCGACCAGCTGCCGCTCCCCCGCCGACAGCGCCTCGCCGCGCTGGCCGACCGGGGTGGCCACGCCGTCGGCCAGGCCCTCGACCCAGGCGCCGAGGCCGAGCTCGTCGAAGGCCGCCTCGACGTGCGCGTCGGTCATGCCCGGTTTGCCGTAGCGGACGTTGTCGGCGACGGTCGCGTCGAACAGGAACCCGTCCTGCGGCACCATCACGACCCGCTCGCGCAGCGAGGCGAAGGCGACCTCCCGCAGCGGCACCATGTCGTCGGGCCCACCCCACCGCCCCCGGCCGAGCAGGACGCGGCCCTCGACCGGGTCCATGAGCCGGGTGACCAGCTTGGCGAACGTGGTCTTGCCCGAGCCGGTCTCGCCGACGATCGCGACGCGGCGGCGCGGCGCGATCTCCAGGTCGACGTCGTCCAGGGCCTTCGGCGCGCCGGGCGCGTAGCGGAAGGACACGTGCTCGAAGCGGACCGACAGCGGCCCCTCGGGCAGCTGCCGGCCGGCGCCGTCGAGCGCGGGGTCGCGGACGTCGGGCTCGGTGTCGAGCACGTCGAGCACCCGGCGGAAGCCGGCCAGGGCGTTCTGCGCCTCGTTGAGCACCTCGCTGGCCGTCTGCACCGGCGCGACGAACAGCGTGACCAGGAACAGGAAGGCCACCAGGGTGCCGGCGGTGATGTCGCCGGCCAGGCCGAGCAGCACGCCGACGATGACGACGGCGGCGTTGGCGACCGCGGCGACCAGCTCGCCGGTGACGAACACCGCCGCGGTGGTGCGCTGGGCCTTGACCGAGGCCCGGTAGTGCCGGTGGATGGCGCGGTCGATGCGGGCGGCGGTGCGCTCGCGCACGCCGTAGGCGCGGACTGTCGAGGCGCCGACGACCGACTCGGACACCGCGGCGAGCACGTCGCCGACGCGCTCGCGGACCACGCCGTAGACGGTGGCCAGCCGGCGGGCGAAGAAGCGGATCGCGAAGGCCAGCGGCACGAAGCAGGCCAGCACCAGCAGGGTCAGCTGCCAGGAGTAGATCGACATGACGACGATCGCGACGACCAGCTGGCCGATGCTGATCACGCCGAGCACGCCGCCCCACTGCATGAAGACCGACAGCTGGTCGACGTCGCTGGTGACGCGGGAGACCAGCGAGCCGCGGCGCTGCCCCTGCTGGTGCAGCACCGAGAGGTCGTGGACGTGCCGGAAGGCCCGCACCCGCAGGCCCGCCAGCGCGGTCTCCGTCGTCCGGAACAGCCGGACGTTCATCCGGTACACGGCCACCGCGGTGAGCAGCACGACCAGCGCGCAGACGATCACCAGGTCGCGGACCAGGTCGAGGTCCGGGCCACCGGGGCCGGACAGCCCCTGGTCGATGGTCTGCTGCACGGCGATCGGCACCACCACCCGGCCCGCGGTCGCCATGAGCGCGAGCAGGAAGGTCAGCGGCAGGCCCCGGCGGAACTCGGGCATCATCCGCAGGCCGCGGCGCAGGGTGGCGACGGCGCCCTCCTCGCGGCGGTCGGCGGGCAGGTCGATCTCGCTCACGCGGCAGCCGCCTCCTGGTAGGCGCGGACCAGCGCCGCGTAGCCGGGCACCTCGGCGAGCAGCTCCTCGTGGCTGCCGCGGGCGGTCACCCGGCCGTGCTCGAGCCAGACGACCTCGTCGGCGAGGGCGATGGTGGCCTGCCGGTAGGCGACGACCACGACGGTCGACGGCGGGTCGGTGGCGCGCAGCGCGTCGAGGATGCGCTGCTCGACCGCGGGGTCGACGGCGCTGGTGGCGTCGTCGAGGACCAGCAGCCGGGGACGGCGGACGACGGCCCGGGCCAGGGCCAGGCGCTGGCGCTGCCCGCCGGACAGCGAGGCGCCGCGCTCGCCGACGCGGGTGTCGAGGCCCTCGGGCAGCGCGGCGACGAACTCGTCGGCGGCGGCGGTGTGCAGCGCCGTCCACACCTCGTCGTCGGAGAAGTCGCCGCCGAGGGTGACGTTGCCGCGGACGGTGTCGTCGAAGAGGAAGGTGCCCTGGGGCACGAACGCCGCCTGGGCGCTGACCTCCCCTTCCCGCAGCCGGCGCAGGTCGACGCCGTCGAGCAGCACGTGCCCGTCGACGGGGTCGACGAGGCGGACGAGCAGCCCGGCGAGGGTCGACTTGCCCGAGCCGGTGGGGCCGACGACGGCGAGCGTGGTGCCGGCCGGCACGTCGAAGGTGACGCCGGAGAGCGTCCGCTTGTGCGCGCCGTCGAAGGAGAAGTCGACGCCGCGGACGTGCAGCGCCGCGCCGCCGGTGCCGGCCGGTGCGTCCTCCGGGCCGTGCGGCGTCTCGCCGGTGGCCTCCAGCACCGGGGTGACCCGGTCGAAGCCGGCCAGCGCCCGGGGCAGGTCGGCCAGCACCCAGCCGATGGCGCGGATCGGCAGCGTGAGCAGGCTGAACAGGTAGGCGATGGACACCAGCTCGCCGGCGTCGGTGGAGCCGTCGGCGACGCGGCTCGCGCCGACCAGCAGGATCGCGAGGATGCCGAGGTTGGGCAGCGCCTCGAGCAGCGGGTCGAACAGCCCGCGGACGCGGCCGACGTCGACCAGGCCGTCGCGCAGCTCCTCGGCGCGCTCCCGGAAGCGCGCGGTCTCGGTGTCCTCGCGCCCGAGGGTCTTCACCACGAGGGCGGCGTCGAAGCTCTCGTGGGCGATCTCGCTGACCTCGGCGCGCAGCTGCTGGGCCCGCTGCATCTTCGGGCTCATCACCTGCGAGTAGACGACGTTGCTGAGGAAGACCAGGGGGAAGACGACCAGCCCGACCACCGCGATCAGCGGGTCGGTGAGCACCAGCGCCGTCACGGTGATGCCGATCATGACCAGCGCGCCGCAGGCGAAGGGCAGCGGCGCGACGAAGAACCAGGCGCTCTCGACGTCGGAGTTGGCGTTGGACAGCAGCTGGCCGGTGGGGTGCCGCTGGTGCCACGACAGGGGCAGGCGCAGGTACTGGCCGGTGACGCGGCGGCGGTACTCCGCCTGCAGGCGGTACTGCATCACGCCGGCGAACAGCCGGCGGCCGAGGATGCCGAGGACCTTGAGGACGGCGACGGCGAGGATGACCACCGCGGCCAGCAGCAGCGCGGCCGCGGTGGTGTCGTCCTCGCGGAACGCCGGGAGGATGACCCGGTCGGTGACCTCGCCGATCACGTAGGCGCTGGCCACGGTCATCGCGGCGTAGAGGCTGCTGCCGAGCAGGGCGAGGACGAACATGCCGCGCTGCTCGCGGATGGCCCGCCCCACGTGACGCAGTCCGCGCCGCACGACGGCGTCTCGGCGGGGCACAGCTCTCCTCGGGGTCGGTCGGAGGGGTACCCCGACTCTACGTTCCTTAGGCGCGCTAAGCGCCTGCGGAGCGCCGGGCGCCCTGGCGGCGCCCGGCGGGCACCGTGGCTAACGTGGCGGGATGACCAGCTCTTCCCTGGCCGACCGCGAGCGCGCCGACCTGGCCGACCTGCTGGAGAAGCTGGGCCCGGACGCGCCGACCTGCTGCGCCGGGTGGACGACGGCGCACCTGGCCGCCCACCTCGCCGTCCGCGACCGCCGCCCCGACGCGCTGCCCGGCTACGGGCTGGAGCGGGTCAACCCCGCGCTCGGCGCGTGGGGGCACCGGCTGGAGGACAGGCTGCGCGCCTCGGCCCGCTACGAGGACGTGGTGGAGCAGGTGCGGTCGGGTCCGGCGCGATGGCTGCCGATGGGCTGGCCGGGCGTGGGGCGGGTGCTGAACACGACCGAGTTCGTGATCCACCACGAGGACGTGCGGCGCGCCCGGCCGGGCTGGACGCCGCGCCGCCTGTCCCGAGCCGACCAGGACCTGCTGTGGCGCGCCGTCGCGCTGCTCGGCCGCCAGGCCGCCCGGGGCCGCACCCTCGTGCTGCGGCGCGCCGACGTCCCCGGCAAGGAGAGGCGGCTCGGCTCCGGCGAGCGGGAGAAGGTGCTCACCGGCGAGCCGCTGGAGCTGCTGCTCTGGATCAGCGGCCGCAAGGACGTCGCCCGCGTCGCGGTGGGGTGACGCGGAGTCCCACGACGCGGAAAACGCGCTGTCCAGTCTCAGGAGATGTGTCAGTCCTGAAGTCTCATGACATGTGTCGCTTGATCATCACGCCGCCGTTGAGGTGGTGTGGGGAAGCGAGCGGCAGTCATGAAACTGCTGGATGCCACGCTGCAG